>JAJRRX010000026.1 GCA_024279075.1 Alphaproteobacteria bacterium
AAGATCACCATCAACGCGATGGGCGTGCAAGCGCTGGTAAACGGGCTGGTGGCGATGGGGCTTATCCCGCAAGATCAAGCCGGCATGGCGATGGGTATGATGATGGCCTTTGCGCGGCCCGGCGATGCGGCTGACGAGTTTATCTCGGACATCGAGTTCTCACCCGAAGGTGTGACGGCAAATGGTGTGCCTTTACCAATGTAAGGTAAGCATAATCCAATAAATTAAGGCCGGAGCTTAGCTTCGGCCTTTTTTCTTGAGGTAAACATAATAAGCGCCGCCACCGCCATGCCGGCTATGCGCGGCGCTGATTTGCAAGATCATCGGGTACATATCGGGCGTGCCCAGCCATTGTGGCAAAGCGTGGCGCAACACGCCATTGCGCGTGGGCATAATGCCGATTTCATCGCGCATCGTGTTGCCTTTACCCGTGATCACCAGCACCAGCCGCAAGCCGCACCCAAAGCTAGAAAGGATAAACTCGCGCAAAGCCCCGTGAGCCTGCGCCGCTGTCATCCCGTGCAGATCTATCCGCGCTTCAGGGTGTTTTTTGCCTTTGCGCAGCCGATCATGGGTGCGTTTATCCAGTGCTTGCGGTGCACGAGAAAGAGGCTGCATCGGATCTGCCGCCAAATCAAAACGCAAGCGGGATTCGGGCCGGCCTTTGATCGTAAACGGTCTAATTTCACGCGGGGTTTTTACCTCTGGCCGCTTGGGCGCGGCAATGGGCGTGGGCGGCGTATAGCTTACGGCATGCAGTGGCTCGGCGGATTGCTTGACCATATCCCACAGCTTTTGGTCCTCTTCCGAGAGGGGTTTTCTGCGCCGCGCCATAAGTTACTGGCCTCGCAAGCGCGCCGCTGTGGCATTGGGAATAAGCGTGATCATCTCGCCCGAATAGCGGATGAGGCCAGCTTTGTCACCCGCGGCATCCCCCGAGCCATAAAAGATATCCGCCCGCTGCGCGCCATTAACAGCGCTGCCGGTATCTTGCGCCACCATAAGCTGGTTGATAGAGCGTGCGCCCGCATTCATCTTTATCCAAACCGGCGCGCCGAGCGGAGTGCGGCTATCATCCACCGCAACCGAGCGCATTGGAGTCAGCGGCACTTGCAGTGCACCAACCGGGCCAAGGGCATCGGGAATTTCCAGCTCCTGAAAGAAAATAAACGAGGTATTGTGCTGCAACGCCTGCGCCGCCGCATTAGGGTTGGCCGCCGCCCATACCCGAATGCCCTGCATACTGGCCTGATCCGGCGTTAAAACCCCTTGCCGTATCAGCTCTCGCCCCACCGAGCGATAGCGCTGCCAATTTCGTCCGGCAAAGCCAACCCGCATAATGCTGCCATCGTCGAGCTTTATACGGGCCGCGCCCTGAACATGCACAAAAAACGCATCCACACGGTTATCAAGCCACACCAGCTCTAGCCCGCGGCCTTCCAATGCCCCGTTTTCGATTTCGGCGCGGGTATTCCATGCCACGCCAGTTTGAATTTCGGGCGGGCGGCGATAAAGCGGGTAACGGTAGGTTTCAGTTTGGTGGCGCGAGCCGTGAAGCTCTGGCTCATAATAGCCGGTAAACAGCGCGCGGGTGCCGGAACTAATGCGCACGGGGGTAAAATTTTGCTCAAAAAATGCGCGCGCAGGGCCAGGGCCAGATTTTGCGAGGGCGCAAACCCTATCCCAATCGCGCACCGGAATGGCACCTGTGGCGCGGATGCTGTCACAGGAGCGGGCAAAGGCCTCTAGCGCGGGGGTATGATTATCTGCCTCCCAGCCAGAAATACTGGCAAAAGACAGTTGGGTATAGGTCGCAGCATTAAGGGTGGCGGGCAGGGCCAGCGCAACAATAGCAAATATATTGCGGGCAAACCCCATTATTCATCAGTAGCAACCAACAACCAGTTCGGGTTGTCAGTGCCCATAAGACGCGCAAATGTCCAAACATTGGTTTGGCGCTTTATTTCACTGGCCGAGCCTTCAACCACATCGCCAGCGCTATCTTTCACCACTGATGTTAGCTCACCCACAAAGCGCATGGTAATTTCGCCTTCCTTTTC
>JAJRRX010000526.1 GCA_024279075.1 Alphaproteobacteria bacterium
GAACAAGCCGAGGGGCTGGGCGCGTTTATCCAAACTGACGATGGCGAGGTGCCCTCGGGCAACGCCCAAGCGCAACGGCTGCTCACTGCCTTGGCGCGGCGGAGTGAAGATGTGCAGTTTATCCAGCAAGCCAGCGCCTTGGCCGATGTGCTTTCAGGCCACGCGCTGACCTTCCCCGAGCAACGCGCGGCGGCCTTGGCGGCAGTGGGTGCCCAAAATCGAGGCGATACTGGCCAGCTGCGCGCGGTGGCAAACGGCGCTGTGCAGGTGCGGGCTGAGCTGGACCGTGCGGCGGGTGTAGTGAATTTCACAATTCAGGTGGCGGAAGGCTGGCACATTAACGCCCATGTGCCGCTGGAGGATTACTTTATCCCCACCGCGCTACAGGTGAACGGCGAGGCGCTGGGGGCGGGGGCCTATCCGGCGCCGCGTATCACCACGCTGGCCTTTAACAGCGACACCCCTTTGGCGCTGTATGATGGTGTGGTGCGCCTAAGCGCGCCTATTGAGGCGGGGGTAAATGTGCTAACCCTTGTGCTACAATCGTGCAGTGACGAAATATGCCTTGCCCCTCAAAGCCTGAGCTTTAGTTTTTGGTAGCGTCACACGCTTGAGTGGTGTATGTGCATGCTATGACAGCATTAGACTCCATCATTGATCTTGTCCTCGCGATATTAGAGTTTTTTGCACCGGCATTACTGGTGTTCATCGCGGGCTTTAGGCAGCACAAGCTTTGGGTGGTTGTGCCTTATGCGCTTATTGTTGCCCCGCTGACCCTTATGGTCAAAAACCGAAGGCATTATAGCGCAAACCCAAACACGGGTAATTTCAGCCAAGGGCCTGTGCTTGATTCTTTAGCGTATGCTTTCTTCATTGCTATTATCGGTGGTGTGGCCTTCTTGATGGCGCGCTATATTGGCCGCTTGTTCAAGAGGAATTTAACAGCCAGCCGTGTTGAGCAATGGGTTTTTATAGCGGTGTTCGCCGCAATGTATGCGGTGCTATATTTTGTGGCCTATTTTTTTGGAATTGATATCATACCACAATAGAAGCGGCGCAAAAAATTGCCCGTATAATATGAGGCCAGCATGAACATATACAAAAACCTTGCCGGTGCGCTGATTATAATTGCGTCCGTGGTGCTGCCTTTTTTGGTGGTATTGCTCGCGGCCTACCGGCAGCATAGCCGCTGGCTTATCTTGCCTTATGCGGTGGCGACCTCATTGTTTGGCACCTATTTGCAGGGGGGCGTTCCGCGTAGCCATGACCCGCAATCGGTTAATATATCCGATTGGTTTACGTTTTTGGTGGGTATGGTGCTGTTTGGCCTTTTGGGCGGCGCCGCTTACCTGATCGTGCGTGCCGCTGGTAAATTCAAGCAACATAGCCCGAGCCTGTCAGAGCAGGCCGGGCATCTAGCTGTGTTTGTTGGGTTATTAGGGCTGGGGATAGCGCTGATATCTGCGCTAAACTTCAGCCCGTTTCTCTAACGCCGCCGAATGGTTGGCTGGCGCTCGTCAGCGCCCTCATTCGAGCTGTAACTGTAGGATGCTGCCGGTTTTTGGCGGCTTGACTCCCCGCGTGCTGCGCTCGGTTTGCTCTTTTTCAGGTTGAAGGCGACGATAATTGCGATCACGGCGAGCGTTATGCCAATGCCCAAAAAGATCATCGGGAAGCCCCACAAGCCAAACCAGCTATTCATCCGAACGGTGCTTGGGTCGCGGGGATCATAGAGGATATTGAGCTTGGTGCCGCGCGGGAAATTATAGTTGGAAGAGGAGAGAAAGGTCTGCCCTGTTTGCTTTGTGCCGTTAATATCCATGTAGGAAATGGTGGGTTTATAGATAATCGTGCCCTCGTTATTGGTCACCGACACATCCATGACGGTGCCGCTAACTTCATGCGCATTGGCGACAAAATCCGAGCTGTAATAAAGGAACGCCCCGCCGACGATCGAGAAAGTTAACGCCATAAACGCCAGAATATAGACGGCAACCTTCGCGTTGCCTTTTTTGGTCTGTTTCATGCGGGGTCCTTTCAGCTTTGCGGTGCAGCCTAGCCTGATTGGCAAGGCACACGCAACCTGCGGGGGCTAAACCTCCATACAAATGTATTTTAGCTCCAGATAATCCTCCACCCCGTGGTGGGAGCCTTCCCGCCCGAGGCCCGATTGCTTGACCCCGCCAAAGGGGGCGACCTCGGTGGAAATCAGGCCGGTGTTTACGCCGACCATGCCATATTCCAGCGCCTCGGCCACCCGCCAGACGCGGCTGAGGTTGTTGGCATAGAAATAGCTGGCGAGGCCGAAGATGGTGTCATTGGCTTGCGCGATCACGTCATCCTCGTCGGTGAAGCGAAACAGCGGCGCAACGGGGCCGAAGGTTTCGTCATTGGTGACGATCATATCGCGGGTCACGCCTGTCAGGATGGTTGGCTCGAAGAAGGTGCCGCCAAGGGCGTGGCGGTGGCCGCCCGTAGTAACGGTTGCGCCTTTAGCGGTGGCGTCGGCGATATGCGCCTCGACCTTTTCCACGGCGGCCTCTGTGATCAGCGGGCCAGCGATTGTGCCGTCCTCAAAGCCGTCGCCGACCTTCATTTTGCCCACCGCCTCGGCGAGCTTGGTGGCAAAAGCGTCATAAATGCCGTCCTGCACGTATATCCGGTTGGCGCAGACGCAGGTTTGGCCGTTATTGCGGTATTTGGCGATCATTGCGCCTTCCACGGCGGCGTCTATGTCGGCATCGTCAAATACGATGAAAGGCGCGTTGCCGCCCAGCTCCATGCTCATTTTCATCACCTGCTCCGCCCCTTGCGCCAGCAGAATGCGGCCCACATTGGTGGAGCCGGTGAAGGTGAGCTTGCGCACTTTGGGGTTGGAGGTAAATTCCTTGCCGATGTCAGCGGCATGGCTGGATGGCACTACGGAAAACACGCCCTTGGGCACGCCAGCGCGCTCCGCCAGCAGGGCCATAGCCAGCGCCGAAAGCGGGGTTTCAGCGGCGGGTTTGGCGACGAATGCGCAGCCAACAGCCATCGCTGGGCCGACCTTGCGGGCGATCATGGCATTGGGGAAGTTCCACGGGGTGATCGAGGCGACCACGCCGACGGGCTGCTTGAGCACTACGATGCGCTTGCTTTCTTGGTGGCCAGGAATGGTTTCGCCATACACCCGCTTGGCCTCCTCGGAGAACCACTCGATAAAGCTGGCCCCGTAGAGGATCTCGCCCTTGGCCTCGGGCAGGGGCTTGCCCATTTCGGCGGTGAGAATCGCGCCGAGATCATCGACGTTTTCCACCATCAGCTCATACCAGCGGCGCAGAATGGCGGCGCGGTCTTTTCCCGTGCGCGCGGCCCACGGCTTTTGGGCAATGTAGGCGGCATCAATGGCGCGCGTGGTCTCGGCCACACCGCAATCAGCGACTTTGGCGATAACATCGCCGCGCGCGGGGTTGGTGACGTTGAGCGTGGCACCGCTATCGGCTGGCACCCATTTGCCTGCAATAAAGGCATCGGTGATCAGCAAGGACGGGTCTTTTAGCTTGCTGGCAAGGTCGGTTTTATCGAGCATTTGGGCCTCCATAAGAATGTACTCTCAAGATGCGGCCAAGCTGGCGATTTCGCAAGCGAATTTGGTGAATTTCAGGAATATGTTACGAGTGTGCCACGGGCGGGCGGTGCGTGCAGAGCACGGCACCCTACGGGTTGCAATCTGGCTTAGGCAATGCTCAATGGGCGCATGATGGATTTTTTGACCTTCAAGAGCTTTATCACCCCCGAGGTGCTGGTGGCTTGTTATTATGTGGGCGTGCTGTTGATGCCGCTGCTGGCGGTTTACCTGTGGAAAAAGCTGGGGCCGTTGCTGAAATCCGCCGAAAGCCGGAGCAAGCAAATTGCGGGCACGATAGCGCTGGTGCTGATGCTGGAGATGTTTTGGCGGATGATGTTTGAAACCATGATCGCCTATTTCCAGATGCGCGCGGCGCTTTTGGCGCTAACCGGCGCGTAGCTGCCGCGTGGCCTCCCCCAAAGCGATGCCTGCCGACACCGCCACATTCAGCGAGCGGCCACCGCCGGGCATCGGAATGAGCAGGCGGGCATAACATGCCTTGGCCACGCTTGAGGGCACGCCTGCGCTTTCGCGGCCCATCATGATGGTATCTCCGGTTTCAAAGCTGAAATCCCACAAGGGCGTGGCGGCTTTGGTGGACATCAGGATAAGGCGGCCCGTGCGGCTAGCCTTAAACGCCGCCCACGAAGTATGGCGGGTAATATCGGCAATATCGGCATAATCCATCGCCGAGCGTCGCAGGGCTTTGACCGAAAACGGGAATCCGCAGGGCTCGATCACGTCAATTCCAGCATCAAAGCAGGCGGCGAGGCGAATCATTGTGCCTAGATTCGGCGCAATATCGGGCTGAAACGCAGCGATTCGAAGTTTTTTGGCCAATATTTCCACTTTCTTTAGGCATGCGGCGCAAAGTCCGCTGGACCGCGCGCCATGTGAGGTGTATTCGATGCGGGCAATGCCTGCAATCTGTAGGCTCAAAATGTATACCAAGCCCGAGCATTCGGGCAACAGCAAGGGGGGACGTCCATTGTCTCACGCAGAAGATACAGGCTCACGCCGCGATTTTCTTTATGTCGCGACCGCCACAACAGGGGCCGTTGCGGTAGGGGCTGCCGTTTGGCCGCTGATCGACCAAATGAATGCCAGCGCAGATGTGCAGGCGCTTGCGGCCAAGGAAGTGGATATTTCCGGCGTTGATGTGGGCACGCAGCTCACGGTTAAATGGCTCGGCAAGCCGGTTTTCATTCGTCATCGCACGGATGGGGAAATCGAAGCCAGCCGCAACACGCCGTTGGACGACCTGAAAGACCCAACCTCGCAAAACAATGCTGACTGGAACGCTGACGCATCTGACGCCAACCGCGCGCTCGATGAAGAAGGCAAGTGGCTGGTGATGATCGGGGTTTGCACCCATTTAGGCTGTATCCCGTTGGGCGGCGCTTTGGGTGATTTTGGTGGCTGGTTCTGCCCATGCCACGGCTCGCACTACGATACCGCTGGCCGTATTCGCAAGGGGCCTGCCCCGCTTAATCTTCGGGTGCCGAACGCTGCGTTCATATCCGAAACCGTTATTAAACTAGGGTAAGGGGCGAACTTATGAGTGGTATTCCACACGATACATACGAGCCAAAGTCCAATTCGGCAAAATGGCTTCATGCGCGTCTCCCTATTGTAGGGCTGATCTATAATACGATCATGATCCCGACGCCAAAGAATTTGAACTGGATGTGGATTTGGGGCATTGTGCTTGCCTTTACGCTGGTTTTGCAAATTATCACTGGCATCATTTTGGCAATGCACTATACGCCAAATGTAAGCCTCGCTTTCCAGTCGGTTGAGCATATTATGCGCAACGTGAACTACGGTTGGCTGATCCGCTATACCCACATGAACGGCGCGACGCTGTTTTTCATTGCGGTTTATCTTCACATCTTCCGTGGCCTTTACTATGGCTCTTATAAAGCCCCGCGTGAAGTCACGTGGATCATCGGCATGCTGATTTACCTGGCAATGATGGCCACCGGTTTCCTTGGTTATGTTCTCCCATGGGGCCAAATGTCCTTCTGGGGCGCGACCGTGATTACGGGTTTGTTTGGCGCGGTTCCGGGCGTTGGCGAAAGCCTGCAAGCTTGGCTGCTGGGCGGACCATCGGTGGATAACGCTACGCTTAACCGATTCTTCTCGCTGCATTATTTGCTGCCATTTGTGATTGTTGCGCTTGTGGCGCTGCACATTTGGGCCTTCCACACCACGGGCAATTCAAACCCAACTGGGGTTGAGGTTCGCCGTAGTTCCAAGACGGAAGTCGAGAAAGACACCCTGCCATTCTGGCCATACTTTGTGATCAAAGACCTGTATGCGCTGGTGGTTGTGCTGATTGTCTTTGCTGCGGTTATCGGCTTTATGCCCAACTTCTTTGGCGAGCCAGATAACTATATCATGGCTGACCCGCTGAAAACGCCGCCGCATATTGTGCCAGAGTGGTATTACCTGCCGTTCTACGCCATTCTGCGCGCCTTTACGGATGAGGTTATGGTGGTTCAATTTGCCAGCTTTATTACGGGTGGCATTATTACAGCCAAGTTCTTTGGCGTGATTGCGATGTTTGGTTCTATTTTCGTGATGGCGCTGGTGCCGTGGCTGGATACAAGCCGCACGCGTTCAGGCCGTTTCCGCCCTGCCTTCAAGTTCTTCTTCTGGCTCTTGGCGTTTGACTTCATGTTCCTGATGTGGCTCGGCTCGCGGCCTGCCGAGGAGCCTTATGCCAGCATGGCGCTTTACGCGTCGTTCTACTGGTTCGGGTATTTCTTGGTGATCTTGCCACTGCTTGGCTTGTTCGAAAAGCCGCAATCCCCGCCCGATACCATTGAAGCCGATTTTGACAGTCACTATCCGCCTAAACCGGCTGAGTAACCCCATCGAGAGGACATTTAAAATGTTTAAGAAAATACTCCTTTCCGCGACCTTGTCGCTGGGTTTGGCAACAACGGGCTTGGCAGAAGAAAACAAGCACGAAATCGAAGATCTCGCCTTCAGCTTTGAAGGGGTCTTTGGCAAGTTTGACGAGCCGCAGCTTCAACGCGGTTTGCAAATCTACACTGAAGTATGTGCAGCTTGCCACGGTTTGAACTTGGTCTATTATCGCAACCTTGGCGATGAGGGCGGCCCTATGCTGCCAGAAGATCAGGTGAAAGCCTATGCGGCGCAATTCGAGACCTTTGATCCTGAGATCGACGATTACCGCCCTTCTATTCCGTCAGATAAGTTTGGCGATAGCGGGCTGGAAACCGCCCCGGATCTTTCGTTGATGGCCAAAGCCCGCAAAGGCTTTGAAGGCCCATACGGCTTGGTGGTTAACCCGCTGTTTCGCGGGGTTGGTGGCCCAGAATATATCGCCGCCATTCTAAATGGCTATACCGGCGAAGAAAAAGAA
>JAJRRX010000527.1 GCA_024279075.1 Alphaproteobacteria bacterium
CCTGAGGGCGTTGATTGTGACCAAAACCGTCGCGCCCGTGTCTGCCAAAATCGCCATCCAGAGGGATGTGATACCAAACAGCGTGGTGACCAAAAACACGGCCTTCAGCCCCAGCGCGATGCTGATGTTTTGATAGATGTTCTGCATCGTTGCTTGCGAAAGATCAATCAGCGCAGGCACATCTGATACCCGCTCATGCAGGAGCGCGGCATCTGCTGTTTCCAGTGCCACATCGGTGCCGCCGCCCATGGCAATGCCAACATCGGCGCGGGCTAGGGCAGGGGCGTCATTAATACCATCACCAACCATCGCCACGTCGCCTTTTTCGCGCAGCTCCTCGATGATTCTAAGCTTGTCTTCCGGCATTAGCTCGGCCTTCACTTCCATACCCAACTGGGCAGCGAGCGCTTTGCCGGTGCGAGCGTTATCCCCCGTCAGCATGATCGCGGAAATGCCCATGCGTTTGAGGGCGGCCATGGAGGAGACCGCATCCTCGCGCAGCTCATCCCGCATGGCGATGATGCCAAGTAGGCTGCCATCGGCCACCACAGCGGCCACGGTTTTCCCGTCGGTCTCAAACGCTTCGATTTGGGCGGCTTCATCGGCGCCTACGTTGGTAATTTCGGCAGCGTAGCGCGGCGAGGCCACCACCACATCCACCTTGCCAACCATTGCCCGCACCCCGCGCCCGCGCAGGGCCTCTGATTTGGTGGTTTTGCCAAGCTTAAGGCCCTCGGCGCGCGCGGTTATAGCCTTGGCCAACGGGTGGGAAGAGCCAGCCTCAACCGCCGCCGCGAGGGCCAGCATGTCGTTCTCAGCGCCGTTGAAGGTGGTAATATCCGTGACCTTTGGCGTGCCCTCCGAAAGAGTTCCGGTTTTGTCAAACGCCACCGTGCGGACCTTGCCAATGGCCTCTAACACCGCGCCGCCTTTCATCAGCAAACCCTGCCGCGCACCTGTAGAAATGCCCGAAGTGATGGCCGCAGGGGTAGAGAGCACAAGCGCACAAGGGCAGCCGATAAGCAGGATTGCGAGGCCTTTATAGACCCATGTGCCAAGGTCAGCCCCCACCAGAAGCGGTGGCAGAAAGGCGATCATCGCAGCCACGATTATCACGCCCGGTGTATAATAAGTGCTAAAGCGGTCAATAAAACGCGCGGTGGGGGCTTTGGAGGCTTCGGCATCCTCCACCATTTGCAGAATTCGGGAAATCATATTATTTTCAGCGGCTTGGGTGACTTCTATGCGGATAAGGCCGTCAGTATTGATCGAGCCAGCAAACACGGAATCGCCGACTTCTTTGTGGCGAGGCATGGATTCGCCGGTGATCGCGGCTTCATCAATCGCGGTTTCGCCCATGGTCAGGGTGCCGTCCGCTGGCACACGGCCACCGGGGCGAACCTCGATGATATCACCAAGCGCCAGTGTGTCGGCCTCGACTTCGGCCACCGCATCGCCTTTTACTAGATAGGCAGATTTTGGCACGAGGTAGGCCAGCGCGGAAACAGAAGCGCGGGCCTTGGCGGCCGCCACGGCCTCAAGCAGCTCACCGATGAGAAACAGGAATACCACAACAGAGGCTTCGGCGGCTTCGTCAATTACAATCGCGCCGATCACCGCGATCGTCACCAACATTTCGATGGTAAAGGGCTGGCCAACCAATGCGGCGCTTACCGCTTTGCGCGCCAAGGGCATGAGCGCTAGCAGCGCCCCTGCGGCAAAGACATAGCCCGCATAGGCCGGCACGAGGAAAGAAAGCACTGTGGCCACGGCCAAAATCGCCCCTGCCACGATCACCAACCGCCCTTTGCCGGTTTCAAACCAGCGCTTGGGGGCCTCTGGGGCCACATTTTCCCGTACTTTATAACCAAGCTTCTGGATGGTTTTCTTGATATGCGCGGCATCGCCGCCTTCGCCAAGCTCCAGCTTCAGCTTCTGGTTGGTATAATTAAGCGAAACCTTCCCCACCCCCGGCAGAGCGCACACCGCGCCCTCAATCTTGTTGGTGCAGCTTGGGCAATCCATGCCCTCGATGTTTAGTGTCAGTTGCTCAGCCATTTTGGCCTCCTGCGAAAAGAGTGATTCGCCATACTATGCGACCTCTAGCCCCTAGAGCTTCAAGAGGTATTTTATGGACTTGACGCCAGCGCTCGAAAAACCAGAATGCGTGGGCGCTGCAAGGAGGCTCTCATGCCACAATTTCCAGACCTATTCATCCTACGCCACGGGCAAACCGAGTGGAATGTAGCAGGCCGCTACCAAGGTCAACGTGATTCGCCGCTCACCGCACTGGGCGTGGCCCAAGCCAAGACCCAAGGCGAGATTTTGCGGGGGGTTTTGGAGGGGCGCATCCTGCCCGCCTATGCCAGCCCGCTTGGCCGCGCGGCCCGCACTGCCGAACTGGCGCTGGCGCCGCTTGGCCAGCAAGCCCGCCTTGATTCCCGCCTCAAAGAGCTGAATTTTGGCTCGCGCGAGGGAAAGACGCGGGCCGAGGTGGCCCAAACGGGCATTTCCAGCCGCTTTGCGCACTATTTCTCGGACCCAGAAGGGGAGAGCTTTCAGGACATTGAAAGCCGCTGCCGCGCCTTTCTGGATGATCTTGAGAGCGAAAGCATTGTGATAACCCATGGTATAACCTCCCGTATTTTACGCGGTATCTGGCTGGGGTTAAGCGGCGAAGATATGCTCGACCTCCCCGTTGACCAAGGTTGCATTTACCACCTTCGCTTAGGCGCTGTGCACTGCCTAACGGCCCCCACCCCCGACGCGGCCTAAGTTTTTTCAATTGCAAGGTGGGAAGCGCTTGACGCCCCCGCCCGCTGGCCCTAAAACGCGCCTACGCCTAAAGCTTGCTTTGGGCAATTTGTAAATGTGCGGTTGTAGCTCAGTTGGTTAGAGTGCCGGCCTGTCACGCCGGAGGCCGCGGGTTCGAGTCCCGTCAACCGCGCCATTTACATGCAGAAGATTGCGCGGTTGTAGCTCAGTTGGTTAGAGTGCCGGCCTGTCACGCCGGAGGCCGCGGGTTCGAGTCCCGTCAACCGCGCCAGTCTCCTTGTATCTCACGGCTAGTTCGCTGCGCTCACGCCTCCGATAGGGTGGCAAACGCTTGCTGGGGCATGGCCACGCCCTTGGGTCGCCGCAAGGCTCATTTGTCCAGTTTAGGGTTAAGGTTGGAAAAATAAGAAAGCATATGGTAGCCCATAAAAGATGACCCCACATTGGCATTAAAGCGATGCTCATACCCATATGAACGTTTACCTATTGAACGACAGGCGCCGGTAGAAAAAGAAAACCAAAGACAGACAACCCGTCCTTCTTATCCAACCGGCGCTCTCCCGCCCGTCGGGGCACGATTTTCTGCGCAAATCGACCCCTCCCGTTGGGCGTGGCCTCGCTACGCTCGGTGCGGCGCGTCTAGCATTGCACTGCTTGGCAAGGTTATGTCCGCGCCGCAATTGCCGTGCTTTTGATCAGGCGTGTTTTGGTGCTTACAAAAGGCGATTAGTTTGCAGGCGGCGCGAGCGGAGCCTCGACATAAGCGCAATATTTACGCGCCGCCACTGAGCGTAGCGAGGCGCGGTTCCGGTGCGTAGCGCTGGAAAGCCGAGGCAAGCGGGAGTATGGGTTTCGTGCGTTGTTTTCTACTCTAGTGGTGTTCGAATGAAATACTGCCTTACGCCCGCATCGCTCACCACCTTCATCAACACATAGCCTTGCTCATTGCAAAAATGCGGCACGTCAATCACGGCGGCGGGGTCATCGGCCACAAGCTTAAGCACCTGGCCCGCGCCCATGCCCTTTAACCGCTTTCGCGCTTTCAGCACGGGCAGCGGGCAAAGCAGGCTGCGGGCGTCTATTTCGTCGTCAAATTCCATGCGGGCAGGCTAAGGCGCGGGGCTTTGCCTGTCCACGTAAATGTGACAAAAATTGGGATGACCTTTCCGGGGGAACCCGCTAAAGCTTGGCAAAGAAAAGGAAATGCCATGTTTGGAATTGATGTCATTGATGCCACCCTGTTGCCCTCGATGTTTGTGGCGCTGCTGGCGGGTATAATTAGCTTTCTCAGCCCGTGTGTGCTGCCGATTGTGCCGCCATACCTTGCCTTTATGGCGGGCTCTTCGATGGATGAAATCGAGCAAGGAAAAAGCAAAAAGGTCATTATCTCGGCGCTGTTTTTTGTGCTTGGACTTTCCACCGTGTTTATGTTTCTTGGCATTGCCGCCTCGGCGCTTGGCCGCTCGCTCCTGCGTTATCAGGGCGAAATGACCATCGCCGGCGGTATAATTATCATCATTTTTGGCCTGCATTTCCTAGGGGTTTTCCGCATTCCCTTCCTTTACCGCGATGCGCGCATGGAGGCGAAAGCCGAGGGCGGCACTTTTATTGGTGCTTATATACTCGGGCTGGCCTTTGCCTTTGGCTGGTCGCCCTGCATTGGGCCAATTCTGGGCACTATTTTGTTTCTCGTGGTTGATGACGGCAATATTGGCCGTGGTATGGTGATGATGGGGACCTATGCTTTTGGCCTCGGCCTGCCGTTTATTCTGGCAGCGGTGTTTATCACCAAGGCCATTGGGGTGATGAATCGCTTTAAAAAACACATGCGCAAGGTTGAAATTGGCTCGGGGGTTTTGATGATCACCATCGGCATCCTTATGATCACCGGCTGGTTCACCGCCATGTCTTTCTGGCTGCTGGAGCAATTTCCGGCGCTTGGGGCGATCGGTTAACCCTACCCAAAGGGCTTTATGCGCAATATAGTCGGGCAAAACGAGAGTGCCAGACCCATGAGCCAAACCCAACCCGTGCGCAAGCGCAAGGTGTTTTACCTGCCCGGATATGACCCCGTGCCCGCGCGCCACTACCGCGAGATGTATCGCCGTGAAGGGGCGCAACAGGCCGAGATTTCAGGCTATCAGCTACAGATGCAGGCAAAGCTTGGCGAGCGCTATGCGTGGCAGGCGAGGGCTGAAATAGAGGGGGTTAAAACCACCACCGAAGTTGAATTTCTGGGTTGGAATGACATCGTTGTTGCCTCTATGCAAACAGGTGTTTTAGCCAGTTACTGGCTTTTGCTGCGCACGCTCTGGCTCTATCTGCGCACCGGGGCGCTGCTGGCGCTCATCCGCCTACGCCCTGCGCCGATGCTGGCGGCGCTTTATCCGGTAGCATTGTTTGGCGGGCAGTTATTGCTGGGGCTTTTGGCGCTTTGGCTAGCGGTTTGGGCCTTGGGTTGGGCTGGCTGGCTGGTGGGCTTTGCGGCGCTTTACGGCATTCTGTGGCTATTCAAACGCGCAGACCGCCGGATTTACGCCTATTATCTGCTCTATGTTTATGCCTTTTCCGCATGGCACGCTGGCGGCTACCCCCCCGCCTTACGCGCGCGGTTGGAAGATTTTAAGGCCCGCATCGCCAAAGCCTTGACGGAGGACAATGACGAGGTGCTGATTGTCGGCCATTCTGTCGGCGCGCATTTGGGCGTGGAGCTATTGGCGGAAATGGAGCGCGACGGGATGATTAAGGGCAACACACCGCTGGCGCTGCTGAGCTTGGGAGAGGTGATTCCAATGATCTCCTACCTGCCCAAAGCGCGGGGCCTGCGGCGCAGCCTGCATGCGCTTGGCAAAAGCGCGCGGGTGTTTTGGCTTGATGTCACAGCACCCGGCGATGGCGGCTGCTTTGCGCTTTGTGATCCGGTGGCGGTGAGCGGGGTTGGCGTTGGTCCGAAAGTGCTTTCGGCGGCCTTTAGCCAGACTCTGAAGCCCGAAACTTATGCTGCCCGCAAGCGGGCTTTCTTCAAGCTTCATTTCCAGTATCTCTGCGCCTTTGATAGGCCCGATAAATACGACTATTTCGCCATCACCGCAGGCCCGCAAACGCTGCAAGCCCGCTTTGGTGCGCAACCGGATTCCCCCTCCAAGTGCACAAAATGCTTCTCGAAATACACGGATATGGCCGATGGTTAAGCTCCCCGTAAAGCCCAATTCGCGCCCCGAAGGTGTTGGCATTTTCCAGCGCATCAAGCTGTTTAGGCAGGATATCTTCGCCTCACAACCCGCCAAGCTTTACAAAGCATGGATGGCGGAAACCCGCACGCCTTTCTACCGTAGCTTCCTGATCAACCAGCCCGACCTTGTGAAGCGGGTGCTGAAAGAGCGCCCCGAAGATTTCCCTAAATCCCCCGTCATTCACGACACCCTCAAGCACCTGCTGGGCGATAGTGTGTTTGTGACCAATGGCGAGCAATGGAAGCGCCAGCGTCGCATTATAGACCCGGCTTTTGAAGGGGGCCGCTTGCACGAGGCCTTCCCCGCCATGCGCGCCGCTGGGCTGGCGGCGCTCGGGCGGCTTGGCGAAGGCGGCGAGGTCGAAATGGAATACCAGACCGCACACCTGACGGCCGATGTGATCTTCCGAACTCTGATTTCCATGCCGATAGAAGACGAAACGGCCACGAAGGTTTTTCAAGCCTTTCGCGATTACCAACGCACCCAACCGCTGTGGAATGTTGCTGGCCTGCTGCAGCTCCCCCGCTGGGTGCCGCGCTTTCGCAACGGCAAAGCCAAGGCGGCAGCGGGCGATATTCGCGGGCTGCTAGAGGGCCTCGTAACCGCCCGCCAAGCCGAGATCGCGGCTGGCACCGCACCAGACGACCTCGCCACCAAGATTATGACAAAATCAGACCCTGAAACCGGCCATAGGTTCGGCGCGCAAGAGATGGTTGACCAAGTGGCGATCTTCTTTCTTGCGGGGCATGAAACTTCGGCCTCCGCCCTAAGCTGGGCGCTTTATTTGCTGGCGTTTGACCCTGAAGTGCAAGAACGGATGGCCGGCGAGGTGAAGGGCTTAGATATGGAAAACATCCAGTTCAAAGACCTCAGCAAACTGCGCTTCACCCGCGCCGTTTTCCGCGAAACCCTGCGCCTCTACCCCCCCGTGCCGATGATGGTGCGCCGTGCGGAAAAACCCGAAGAAATGCGGGAGCGCGCTGTCCCCAAAGGCTCGATGGTCATCCTCTCCCCGTGGCACCTGCACCGCCACGAGCGCCTGTGGGAGCGCCCAGATGAATTCGACCCCGATCGCTGGGAAACCGAGAACGGCAAGCAATGTGGTCGCGAGGCTTACATTCCGTTTTCAGCCGGCGCGCGGGTGTGCACAGGCGCGGGCTTTGGCATGGCCGAAGGCGTGCTGCTGCTGGCGATGCTGGTGCAAAAATTCCGCTTCGAGATTGTGCGGGAGCCAACCCCCGTGGCCTATCTCACTGTGCGGGCGAAGGATGGGATTTGGCTGCGGCTGGTGCCACGAAAGACATAACGCTGGATACCATAACGCTGGATAATCGAGTATTGGCAATAATGCGGACGGTCAACAGCCCTCGACCTACACCACCGACTGCATAATCTGCCTCAGGTTCTTACGAACTATCAGTTTGTGAGCTGGCGCGACCGGAATCATATAAACCCGCCCAAAGGCGTTGTGTGTTTTTACCGAGGCCGTGATTGTCAGCTTGTTGTCTAACGTCGAAATACACATCATCACATCGAGATGTCGATCCCGTGCCGTCAGGGTCAAGATATCCGACGAAATGTGCTCGACAAGGAAGAAATCAAGCATCTGACCAGCCACAACGGTTTCAGGCACAACACCGGAAAAGCCTTGGATTTTCTTCACGCCAAACAAAGATGAAATACCGTCTCGAACACGGAACGCGAATTTCAGGATTGGCATGGGGTGAGACATCACAATACGCCACCCCTCCAAAGGTGATATCGGCCTGCGTAAACGGACCGATTGCGTGTCAAAAAAGTCGAGATTCTCAATGCCAGCCAAAGTTTGAATGTTTGTGGCTGGAAGCATAAAAATGGTATTTTCTTTCACAAGACTCTCCTGAGGTGGGCGTATTCTGAAAAGGGAAAACTAAGTATCCGAACGGCTTTCTTTGCTTTTCAGCCGAATTTGGGATTGCAACGCCGCCAGCACATAAAGCCGGATCGCTGTGGCAAGGCCGGAGCTGCCCAAACGCGCATCGTCAATTTCAGCGGCGAGGCCGTTTATGGTTTTGCCTTCCTCCTCGGCAATGCGCAAAAACGCCCGCCAAAACGGCTCCTCCAGCGAAACCGATGTGCGGTGGCCGTGTAACGTGAGCGAGTGTTTCTGTGGCCGCGCGTCAGACATCGCGCTTGTGGCCATCTAATGCGCGCGCGGCCTGCGAGGCTTGCGCTTTTTGCTGCTCTTTCGCAGCTTTTGTGCGGCCATGCAGAGCGGCGTTTTGGTCTGCCACCTTGCGCTTTTCACTGCGCTCTATCTGTTTACGCTTTTGGCGCAGATTGATGAGCTTGCCGCTCATTTCGGCCCGATCATATCTTCAGGCCGCACCACGCGGTCAAAGGTTTCACCGTCTACCAAGCCCAGCGCAATCGCCTCTTCGCGCAGGGTGGTGCCGTTTTTATGCGCGGTTTTGGCAACCTTGGTGGCGTTGTCATAGCCGATGGTCGGCGCCAGCGCC
The DNA here is from genome assembly GCA_024279075.1 of Alphaproteobacteria bacterium. GTDB lineage: Bacteria > Pseudomonadota > Alphaproteobacteria > Rhodobacterales > Rhodobacteraceae > UBA3077. The sequence goes on from JAJRRX010000527.1 coordinate 8,507, forward strand.
GTCACCAGCATCAGGCTTTCCTGCATCAGCTTTTCAATACGCGGCTTATTGGCTTCGATGCCGCTGAGCATCCGCTTGGTGAAGCTATCCGCCGCATCGCCCAAAAGCTGGATGGATTGCAGCAGGTTATAGGACATCATCGGGTTATAAACATTCAGCTCAAAATGCCCTTGCGAGCCGGCAAAGCCGATGGCGGCATCATTGCCCATCACATGAATAGCCACCTGCGTCAGCGCCTCCGCCTGCGTCGGGTTTACTTTTCCGGGCATGATAGAGCTACCCGGCTCGTTTTCCGGCAAAATAAGCTCGCCAAGGCCCGAGCGCGGGCCGGAGCCGAGAAAGCGGATGTCATTGGCGATTTTATAGGCCGAAGCCGCCACGGTTTTCAGTGCGCCCGAAAGGAACACCATCGCGTCATGCGCCGCCAGCGCCTCGAATTTGTTCGGTGCGGTCACAAAAGGCAGGCCCGTGATCTCGGCCATATGCGCCGCCACCGCCTCGCCCCAGCCGATGCGGGTGTTCAGCCCCGTGCCCACCGCCGTGCCCCCCTGCGCCAGCTCATAAATCGCGGGCATCGCCGCCTCCACCCGCTTGATCCCTTGGCGGATCTGGTGCGCGTAGCCCGAAAACTCCTGCCCCAGCGTTAGCGGCGTGGCGTCCTGCGTATGCGTCCGCCCGATTTTGATGATGTCTTTGAATGCCTCGGCCTTCGCCTCCAGCCCTTCAGCCAGCGCCACCAGCCCC
>JAJRRX010000528.1 GCA_024279075.1 Alphaproteobacteria bacterium
GCCGTGGCATCAAAGCCGATATACCCCGGCACGACGCCCGCAATCAGGGCTTCATCAAGCGCCTCAAGGTCGGTGCAGTCGGACATGAACCCGCGGGACTGCATAACCTGCAGAAACTCGGATTTGGGTTTATAGGTCATTTTCTTTCCTTTGTCGGGGTGTCAAGCGGTGCGTGCAAAGCACACACCCTACGTAGGGTGCGTGGTCCCCACGCACCTTTTCGTTAACGGCTTGTTTCTGTCATCCGGCGGCGCACGTATTCGTCTACGTTGCCGAGCATTTCATCCATACCGGGGTCAAAGAAGTGGCCTGCGCCTTCGATCTCGGTGTGCGTGATGGTGATGCCCTTTTGCTCTTTCAGCTTATCCGAAAGGTCCACCACGGAGGCGGGGGGCACCACGCGGTCTGCGGCGCCGTTTATGATGAGGCCGGAGGCTGGGCAGGGGGCCAAGAACGTGAAATCGTTGATGTTTGCGGGCGGGGAGACCGACACAAAGCCGGTGATTTCGGGGCGGCGCATCAGCAGTTGCATCCCGATCCACGCGCCAAAGGAAAAGCCCGCGACCCAGCAAAATTTCGCGCTTGGGTTCATCGCTTGCAGGTAATCTAGTGCCGAGGCGGCGTCTGACAGCTCGCCAATGCCTTGGTCAAACTCACCTTGCGAGCGGCCTACGCCGCGAAAGTTAAACCGCAGGCAGGTGAAGCCCATCTCAAAAAACTTATAGTGCAGATTATAAACCACCTTATTGTTCATTGTGCCGCCCATTTCTGGGTGCGGATGCAAGATAATCGCAATCGGCGCATCTTTGGCTTTTTGCGGATGATAACGGCCCTCAAGCCGCCCTTCAGGACCAGGGAAAATAACCTCGGGCATATGCTTCACTCCGCGTGTTTAACCCGCGCGTAAAAGGTTGACCTTTTCACTCGGGTTTTTTAAAAGACCTTAATCAAGGCGGGAAACCCCGCTTCTTAAGCGTAGTTAAGTTTTTAGGGCGCTTGCGTCAACCGCGACATGGGGGAATGGGCATGAAACTCAGTACAAAAGGTCGGTATGCGATGATTGCGCTCACCGATTTAGCAAATGCAGGGGCGGATGAGCTGGTTTCGCTTTCGGAAATCTCGGAGCGGCAAGATATTTCGCTGGCCTACCTTGAGCAGCTATTTGTGAAGCTACGGCGCGCGGGCATTGTGGAATCGGTGCGCGGCCCCGGCGGCGGCTATCGCTTGGCGCGGTCATGCCACTCTATTCGGATTTCCGAGATTCTGGGCGCGGTGGATGAAAACATGGATGCGATGACACGCGGGGCTGGGGTAAGCGGCGCGAAGGCTGGCACGCCAGCGCAAGTGCTTACCGATAAGCTCTGGGAGCAGCTTTCGGCGCATGTTTATGTGTTCCTGCACCAAACGCGGCTGTGTGACATCGCTGGCGATGACATGGTGCCATGCGCCGCCGTGCCGAGCTTTATCGACGTGGTCGATGAAGATTGCGGTCCGGATACCTGCGGCTGCGATCCAAAATGAAGAAAGACCCAAGAATTGAGGCGCATATTCGCGAGCTTCCGGTGCTACTGAATTCAGAGAAGCAAGAGCTTTTGGGCTTCTCGCCCGAGGTTGATGGATTTGGGATGAAAATCGGCTATTCCAGCTATGGATCTTTGGTGGAACGCTTGCCGATGACACCAGAAGAGTTGATCCGTTTTTTGCACACGCGCCATTTTCAGGGGGCGGAAAGCACGGCCAACGAGGCTTCGACCTTTGGCCGTATTAAAAACAAGCTCTCTGGGGCGACACCTTATTATGCTGAATTGCCAGGCCAAATTCTGGTCGCGGCTTACGAGTTTTTGGAGCAAGATGCGCCTGAGGGCGTAGCGCATGGCAAGGCGTATTACTTGCGGATTGACCATGCCAAGGCAGTTTCTGACGCGGTGAAGGCCAAGTATAAGGGCGAAAGCGTGGACATTGCCGAGGTGAAACTCGAAGTGGGCAGCCCTGTTGCCGCGCCCAAGCCCAGCAGCCCGACGGTGCGCAGATGAGCCGGACCTACCTTGACTGGAATGCCACTGCACCCTTGAGGCCGGAAGCGCGCGTGGCGATGCAGGCGGCGATGGATTGCCTTGGCAACCCGTCGAGCGTGCATGCCGAGGGGCGAGCGGCCAAGGCGATTGTGGAAAAGGCGCGGGGGCAGGTGGCAGAGGCTGCGGGGGCTTCGGGGGCGGATATCGTGTTTACGAGTAGCGCGACCGAGGCGGCGGCGCTGGCGCTCAGTGGGCAGGGTTTTTCTGGCTCTGATCTGGAGCATAGCTGCGTTGATGTTTGGACGGGGCGTGAGCCGCAGCCACTTGGCAGCACCGCGCAGCAGCTTGCCAACAATGAAACGGGCGAGGTTTATGAAGTGGCGGAGGGCATGGGCTTCAGCGATGCGGTGCAGGCGTTTGGGAAAATTCCTTATAGCTTTGCGTGGTCGGGCGCTGAGCGGGCTATTATTTCTTCCCACAAGTTCGGCGGGCCAAAGGGCGCGGGGGCGTTTATTATCAAGCAGGGGCTTGAGTTAGAGGCGGCGCTAAAAGGTGGCGGGCAGGAGATGGGCCGCCGCTCTGGTACTGAAAATGTGGTTGGCATTGCGGGCATGGGGGCGGCGGCGGAGGCTGCGGCGAAAGACCTCGCAGATGGGGTCTGGCAAATAGTTGAGCAAAACCGTAATGTATTTGAGGAACGGCTCTTGAATGAGGTGCCGGCGCTGATCATATTTGGGAGAGACGTGCCGCGTTTGCCCAACACGAGCTACTTTGCGGTGCCGGGCTGGAAGGCGGAAACGCAGGTGATGCAGATGGATTTGGCTGGGTTTGCTGTGTCGGCGGGGTCGGCTTGCTCTAGTGGCAAGGTGAGGGCGTCTCGGGTTTTGAAGGCCATGGGACATGATGAGATAACGGCTGGGAGTGCGATTAGGGTTTCAATAGGCCCGAGCACTACGGCAACAGAATTGGAGAGCTTCGCGGATGCGTGGCTCGCGGAATATAAGCGCTTTAAGGCGCGTCGAGAGGGGAAATAATATGTCTACGATGGAAAGCATTGCCAAGGATGGGGTCGACTCGGAAACCGTAGATGCGGTGAAAACGGTTGGCGAGAAGTATAAGTATGGTTTTAACACTGACATTGAGATGGAATATGCGCCTAAGGGCGTGAATGAGGACATCGTGCGGCTGATTTCGAGTAAGAATGAAGAGCCGGAATGGATGTTGGAATGGCGGCTGGAGGCCTTTCGTCGTTGGGAAAAGATGACCGAGCCAACGTGGGCGATGGTGCATTATCCGGAAATTGATTTTCAGGACATTTATTACTATGCGCGCCCAAAAAGCATGGTGGAAAAGCCCAAGAGCTTGGATGATGTGGACCCTAAGCTGCTGGAAACGTATAAGAAGCTGGGCATTCCTTTGGCAGAGCAGGCGCTGCTTGCTGGGGTTGAAGGGGCTGAGGAAGGCCGCAAGGTCGCCGTGGACGCGGTGTTTGACTCAGTGTCTGTGGGGACCACTTTCAAGAAGGAACTGGCGGCGGCTGGTGTGATTTTTTGCTCGATTTCCGAGGCGATTAAGGACCACCCCGAGCTGGTGAAGAAATACCTCGGCACCGTGGTGCCCCCAACCGACAATTATTATGCCACGCTGAATAGCGCGGTTTTCTCGGATGGCTCGTTTGTTTACATCCCTGAAGGCGTGAAATGCCCGATGGAGCTGAGCACCTATTTCCGGATTAACGCCGAGAATACGGGCCAGTTTGAGCGCACGCTGATTATCGCCGAGAAAGGCGCGCAGGTGAGCTATCTGGAGGGCTGCACGGCCCCGATGCGGGATGAAAACCAGCTGCACGCGGCGGTGGTGGAA
>JAJRRX010000529.1 GCA_024279075.1 Alphaproteobacteria bacterium
GCGGCATATAGCTCTGAAAACCATTCACCCGGCGCTCTGAATTGATACCCGGTGACCCCTTGGCTCCGCGCTGCCAGCTTATAGCCGTGCCACTTTCTGGCATAGCTCTCTTGATAAACTATGCCATCAATGGCCAGCTTTGTGGCCGCGCCCATACTGGCCCACGGCTTGCGGCCCTCGCGCGCCATATCCACATGCTCGCGCACCGAAATCCTCAGCGCCTCCCACTCTTCATCGGAACAGGCCTTGGCCTCTGGTTTCTCGGGGATGGCAGGGTTGGCATTGCCCGCCATATAGGTGACGATATAGTTCAGATCATAATCATATTTGCTTTTGATCTTCTCGGCGATGGGTTTTAAGTTGGCACCATAAAAAACCCAGCCGCCGTGGCTATCGTTTTTGCCGTTCTTGACCATATAGTTATCGCGGTCGTCTACCGCGTGGCCAACTTCGTGCAAGGTGTTCCAGTTGAAATAATCCATCGGGTCATCATTGGCGAGCTTGCAGTCATCATCGGTTACCTCAACCTCGGTCGGGCTGCCTAGGTGGCGGGTGTTGGAGGTTGCCGCATTGCCTTCATCCATCACCACCCGTTTTTTCTTGTTATCATAGAAAGACGTGCCAACTTTTATGTCCATAATGGCAAAATCCTGCATGGCGTCATTATCAAGCGTATCGGCCAGCGGCAGGTCCTCCATGGCTTGGTAAAAGGCTTTGATATTCGGGCCTTTTTGTGAGCCATCCGGCAGCGGCACGGTCAGGCTTGCGGTGTTGAAATTATCAATATCGCAGCCATAACGCGCCTTGAAGGCAACCTTCAGCACCGCGCGCTGGGCCTCTTCGGGCAGCTTATCTATGATAGCATCCAGTTCATCAGCCCCACCCGGGTGCGCCAGGATCTTCTTCAAATCATCCTCGGAGGGCGGGGTATTGGCCATCATTTCAGCGGTAACAAATGCGCTGGTGCCAAGCGCGCGGGCCTCTTCCAACAACTTTATCGCGGCCTCGGGGTTATTGGCCCCAATTTCATCGGCGGCTTTTTGCAGCTTGGCGCGCATGGTGTCTATACTTGGCTTAATCGCATAGCGGTGCGCGTGTTCTTCCAGCTCTGTCAGCCTGTCCTCCACCTCGGGCTGGCTGCGCAGATCAAGGTAGCGGGCATAGCCATCGGCCAGTAGCACGGTTGCATGGTAGCGCGTCATAACCGTTTCGACCTCGGTTGAAACATCGGCACCAGTGCTGGCCTTGGCGGCTGCGGCATCTATGGCTTTGTCCATCGTCGCCAGATCGCTGGCGATGTAATCCTTTTGGGCGTGATTGCCAAGAGTGGTGAGCAACGTGCGCGTGGCGTCAATTGCCGTGAGGTGAAACTGGTATTGGCTGATGAGCTCGTCGGCAGTATTACAGGCCTCAAACGCAGCTTTTAGCGCGGCCTTGGCGGTGCTGTCCTCTTGGCCATCCTTTTCAGCTTCCGCACATTGGGCGAAACCTTCGTCAATTTTGGCCTGCGCCACATCGGCGTGTTCGCGCATTGATACCAGGGTAATTGCCGCTTTGGCCGCCGCGATTTGGGGCCACCACGGCGCGCTTTCATCATCTCCGGCGATCAGCTCGTTGGTGGCTTCTAGCAAGCCGTGGCGGTCTGCGGCGGCGATGGCCTCTATGGCGGCGGGTGTGATCTCC
>JAJRRX010000027.1 GCA_024279075.1 Alphaproteobacteria bacterium
GGCTTTCTTTTCTTCGCCAACAGTGATTATTCGGCTCAGTTCATGCAGCTCATCACCAAAAGGAAAGAACGCCATGCTGATATTGGCCATCGCGGTAAAATCAAAGCTTTTAATGCTGACAACCGCCACCTCTTGGCGCTTCAATTCCTCAAACAGCCGCTCGACCGTGCCCTCATGATCATAGGCCCGCAACCGCTCCCCCACCGCCCCGCGTTGAAACACCGCCACCCGACTCCAGAGCACATCAAAGCGCTGATTAATATCAACAGTGGAGCTGCTGGTGCCGGCCCGCGAGGTGCCCAATGAATCCAAAAACCGCGTGAGCTCTCGCTCAAGTTGGCTGGCGGACCACGCGATATTTTCCTGGCTCGCCCGCTTCATGGCGTCCAAATTGTCCTTAAATGTCAGGAAGCCAAAGGTAGCAATGCCGATGGCGATAAAGACGACGCCACCGAACATGATTTTAGAAAAGAGCCGTTTGGACTGCACTTTACTTTACTTCCACCTTTACCAACTGCCAAATAAGCCGCGCATTATAAACAGGGTCTTGCAGCTCAGCATGGTCCGACATTGGGTAAACCACCCAAATCGGCCCTTTATCGCGGCGCGAAAACACTTCGCCATCAGCTGACATGGCAAATACCACTTCGTAGTTAATAAAATCCTCAAGTGGCACCTCGACGGCATAATCATTCACGGCAGTTAGCACCACCGTGTTGCCGCCCTCGCCAACCAGTGCCAGCACATCGCGGCCAAGCGGGCCTTCAAAGGCCGTCATGGTATCCACAAATTCATTTTCAGTGCTGACCGTGGCTTGTGGAACCGCTTTTAGGTCGGCTTCCGTGAGCATAACTTGCGCACCCGTGAGGGTGTTTGTCACTGTTAAAAGTGTATCTTGTGCGAGCGCCAAACGCGGAAAGGCCAGCGCCAAGGCGGTGGCAAACAGTAGCGTCATAGTCTTCAATCGGGTCATAATACTCAGTCCTTTCAGAGTCCCTCGGTCCTTATACAATCTTAGTTGCAAGACCTTGGCCTGCCAATTTTCCGGAATCTCTCTGGTTTAAATTGCAAAATGCAGCCGGCTACACAAATAGGAATTGCGTTTTGCAACGATACGCTTTGCCCTTCGCGTATTGCGAATTCACTTTCGCCAGCATGCCCTAATAATTGTTAGCAATTAATTAACATGCTGTTATCATTATCAAATTATTAAGGATTACAAAAACTCATACCTTTTCGGCCTCCGCCTCCATTCCCCTATTTGCCGCCCGCAAAGCCCAATGCACGTAAGGATACTGTAATTTCGTCCAAAATAATAGGGTCATCAATGGTTGCGGGCATTTTCCATGCCAACTCATCTGCTATATTTGCCATTGTGCCACGCAGCACCTTGCCCGAGCGGGTTTTGGGCAGGCGCTCCACCACGCAAGCCAGTTTAAATGCGGCCACAGGCCCGATCTTCTCTCGCACAAGCTTTACACATTCCGCCACCACATCCGCCTCTGGGCGCTCAACCCCCGCCGTCAGGCACAGAAAACCAAGCGGCAGCTGGCCTTTGAGCTGGTCCGCCACGCCGATCACCGCACATTCGGCCACATCGGGGTGGGAGGAGAGCACCTCCTCCATGGCGCCGGTGGAAAGCCTATGCCCCGCGACATTGATCACATCATCGGTGCGGGCCATGATGTAGAGGTAGCCGTCCTCATCAACGATCCCCGCATCGCCGGTTTCGTAATAGCCAGGGAAGGCCTCCAGATAGGCGCTTTTGTAGCGCGCCTCGGCCTGCCAAAGGCCGGAAAGCGTGCCCGGTGGCAGCGGCAGCTTGATGGCAATCGCGCCCATTTCCCCCGCCTTAACGGGGTGACCATCATCGCCCAGCGCCACCACGTTAAAGCCGGGCATCGGCACACCGGGCGAGCCGAGCTTCACCGGCAGCGCCTCCAGCCCCATCGGAATGGCAGCAATCGAATACCCCGTTTCGGTCTGCCACCAATGGTCGATCACCGGCACGCCGAGCTGGTTTTGCGCCCAGATAATAGTATCGCTATCGGCCCGCTCACCAGCAAGGAACAGCGCCTTGAGGCTAGACAGATCGTGCTTTTTCACAAACTCGCCTTCAGGGTCCACTCGCTTAATGGCGCGAAAGGCCGTTGGCGCGGTGAAAAAGCTCACAACTTTATGCTCCTCGATCACCCGCCAAAAAGTGCCCGCATCGGGTGTGCCCACGGGCTTGCCCTCAAACACAATCGCGGTGGCCCCCGCCAGCAGCGGCCCGTAGCAAATGTAGCTGTGGCCCACAACCCAGCCCACGTCAGACGCGGCCCAAAACACCTCGCCCGCCTCAACATTATAGATGTTCTTCATCGTCCAGTGCAGGGCCACCGCATGGCCGCCATTGGGCCGCACCACGCCCTTGGGCTGGCCCGTGGTGCCGGATGTGTAAAGGATATAGAGCGGGTCCGCCCCGCCAACGGGGGTGCAGGGGGCTAGCGCGGCACCTGCCTTAAAGTCATCCCACTCATGGTCGGTCTCGCCTAGGTCTGCCGCAAGCTGTTCGCGCTGCAAAATCACGCTAAAATCAGGTTTATGCGCGGATATCTCAATCGCCTCGTCCAGCAACGGCTTATAGGCAATCACCCTGCCCGGCTCTATGCCGCAACTCGCCGCAATCACCGCTTTCGGGGTGGCGTCATCAATCCGCACCGCCAGTTCATTGGCCGCAAAGCCACCAAACACAACCGAATGCACTGCGCCTAGGCGCGCACAGGCCAGCATCGCCTCCACCGCTTCCGGCACCATTGGCATATAAATAAGCACGCGGTCACCCTTGCCCACGCCTTTGCGCGCCAAGGCCCCTGCCAGAGTGGCCACACGCTCGGTCATTTCGGCATAGGAAATGGTGGCCTTGGCCCCCGTAATCGGGCTGTCATAAATAATCGCGGCTTGGTCCCCGCGCCCCGCCTCAACGTGGCGGTCCAGCGCGTTATAACAGGTGTTCATCACCCCGTCGCTAAACCACTGATACATCGGTGCGTTGCTATCATCCAGCGCGCGGCTGGGCTTTTCCACCCAGTCGATAGCCTCGGCGGCCTGCATCCAGAACGCTTCCGGCCCCTCCTGCCAGCTTTTATATGTATCCCGATATCCCATGATATGACTCCCGAATGGTTGGCCCAAAGACCTGTGGTGAACAAAGCACCCCTCGGAAATATATGGCGTCTGAATGCGCCTTTACCCCTTGATAATACGTCAACGATGCAGAGGCAAACGGAAATGAACGTTGGTTCATTAAAGCCACACGTTTTAGGCCTAGTTCACCGGATGCCCCACCATCTCCAACGTGCCGCTACAGGAAACCGACACGCCGCCTGCCGAAATATTTATATCAACCGATCCTAAAACGTCAATCTGGGTCGGGGAGGTGGCGGTTAGGTCATAGGTTATATTAACCGTGCCAGGGATTTGCGGCAAGGCATCAGCAGTGGCTATCCAGTGCAGCGGGTCAATTTCTGTCATGCTGAAAGTCATTGGAAACCCATCAAAAAGCCTCTTAGGCCCAGCAAAGCTCCATTTCACGCTCACTTGCGAGGTCAGGCCTCTTGTTGGGTCCATGGCTTCTGGGCAGCCGGAAAAGGTGACATTTTGTGCAGTAAAGGCCCACAGGCCTACTTCGGGAAAGCGTTGGCGATAATACGCATCTGAGCAATAGGTGGTTTCCATATAGTCAGTGGATGCATCGCCCCAGTTATAGTAGGTTTCACCGCCAAGCTCATCTGGCTCAAACCGCATTAAAAACTTGCCTTCCGGCATTTCTTGCAGATGATCAAACAGAATTCCGATCTCGGTGGGGGTCATGGTGTTGTCAACCCACACAAAATCTCGCCCGTGGCATTCCCCGATCGGCACCTGCGGCTCGCCCGATTGGGCATGGGCAACAATGGGGGCCGCGAGGCTGAGAAGGCTAAGGGTAAAGGGCATAAAAAATCGCATAAAGTTTCCTCATAATGGTATTAGCGGTAAAACCCCAAGCATAGTTAATATCCGCCTAAATACAACCCATAGGAATACTTGCTGCTAAAAAAGGCGCAAGATGGCAGGCAAGACACTTTTTTAGCTATACGTCGCCACCGGCGTGCCTGCCAAAGCCGCAATATTCAGCAACCCCCGCGCGGTTATTGACGGCGTTACGATATGCGCCTTATTCCCCATGCCCATCAAGATCGGCCCCACTTCCAGCCCGCCAGCGGACATTTTCAGGATGTTGCGCACCGCGCTCGCCGCATCTGAATTGGCAAATACCAGCACATTCGCCGCGCCCTCATACACCGTATTCGGAAAAATCTTGCGCCGCAGCGGCTCGCTTAGCGCCGCGTCCGTATGCATTTCGCCTTCATAGATGAAATCAACCTCCATGCCGTCGAGCATCGCCAAGGCCTCACGCATGCGCAGGGCCGAGGCGGTGTTGAGGTTGCCGAATTGTGAGTGCGAACACAGCGCGATTTTAGGCTGCAAGCCAAAGCGATGCACATGGCGCGCCGCCCCCAAAACCGTATCCACCATCTGCGCCGCCGTTGGCTCGGCGTTCACATGGGTGTCGGCCACAAACAGCGGCCCGTTTTCCAAAATCATCAGCGAGAGCGCCCCGCGCGGGGTTAGGGTTTTGGTGCCCAACACCTGCGTTACATAGTTGAGATGCCACAAATACTGCCCGAAGGTGCCGCAGATCAGGCTGTCGGCATCGCCGCGCGCCACCATTACCGCCGCAATCGCGGTGGTATTGGTGCGCAAAATCGCCTTGGCAAGGTCCGGCGTTATCCCGCGCCGCTGGTTTATCTCGTGATAGGTGCCCCAATAGTCGCGAAAGCGCGGGTCGTTTTGTGGGTTCACCAACTCGAAATGCTCGCCCTCCTTGATCGGCAAGCCATACTTCTCCAGCCGCGCCTCAATCACTTCAGGCCGCCCGATCAGGATGGGCTTATCCGTCATTTCCTCGGTCATGGCGTGCGCTGCGCGCAGCACCCGCTCGCTCTCGCCCTCGGCAAACACGATTTTGCGCACCGCCCGCCGCGCCGCCTCGAACACCGGCCGCATAATCAGTGCCGAGCGGAAGACCGAACTTTCCAGCTTTTGCTTATAGGCCTCGAGGTCCGCGATTGGCCGCGTCGCCACGCCGCTTTCCATCGCCGCCTTTACCACCGCCCCCGAAACAATCGCCAGTAAGCGCGGGTCAAACGGCTTTGGGATCAGATATTCCGGCCCGAAATTCAGGCTTTCATCCTTATAAGCCGCCGCTGCCTCCGCGCTAGAACTGGCCCGCGCCAGCTCGGCAATGCCTTCCACACAGGCGATTTCCATCGCGTCGTTAATGGTGGTTGCGCCGACATCAAGCGCACCGCGAAAGATGAACGGAAAGCAAAGCACATTATTGACCTGATTAGGAAAATCAGACCGCCCCGTGGCGATAATCGCATCCGGTGCAACGGCCCGCACGGCGTCGGGCATGATCTCGGGCGTGGGGTTCGCCAGCGCAAAAACAATCGGAGTAGATGCCATCTGCCCCACCATCTCCGGCGTCAACACGCCCGGCCCCGAAAGCCCAAGAAACAGGTCCGCCCCGCCGATCACATCGCTGAGGGTGCGCAAATCGGTCTCCTGTGCAAACGCCGCTTTTTGCGGTGAGGTCTCCGCCTCCCGCCCCTTATAAACCAGCCCATCAATATCACAGAGCCACACGTTTTCCCGCTTCACGCCAAGCTTGAGCAGCATATTCAGGCAGGCAATCCCTGCCGCGCCGCCGCCCGTGCTCACCACTTTGATCTTGTCAAATTCCTTGCCCGCCACCCGCAGCGCATTGAGCGCCGCCGCGCCGACCACAATCGCCGTGCCATGCTGGTCATCATGAAACACCGGAATGTTCATCCGCTCACGGCAAAGCTTTTCCACGATAAAGCATTCCGGCGCCTTGATATCCTCAAGGTTAATCGCCCCAAAGGTCGGCTCCATTGCGGTGATGATTTCGGCCAGCTTTTCAGGGTCGCTTTCATCCACCTCGATGTCAAAGCAATCAATATTGGCGAATTTCTTGAACAGCACCGCCTTGCCTTCCATAATCGGCTTGCTAGCCAAAGCGCCGATATTGCCCAAGCCCAGCGCCGCCGAGCCATTGGTGACCACCCCCACAAGGTTGCCCCGCGCCGTAAACCGCGCTGCGGCAGAAGGCGTGTCCTTTATCACCATGCAGGCCTCGGCCACGCCGGGCGAATACGCCAACGCCAAATCCCGCCCGTTTGCCAAGGGCTTGGTCGCCCGAATTTCCAGCTTCCCCGGCTTGGGGAATTCATGGTAATTCAGTGCGGGGGTGTTGGGCTTATCGGTCATATCTCAGCTTTCTGCATACAAAGGGATGCGCATTATGCGACAATCCCGCGCACATGCAAATAGGCAATTCCCCTTTCAATAAAGTTTACAAACCCGCGCCGGGCCTCGGTTCTCGGTGCGGAATAGCTTGCCTTTTTTTAAAGCGCAGTGTTCGAATAGACATCACTAAAGGCGGCTGTGCGGCTTATGCCGGCCTGCAATGATGCCATATAGAGGTTGCAACACCCAAAATTCTGGAAAGGACCACGCAGAATGATTTCCTATGTAACCGTCGGTGCTGATGACATTGCACTCGCTAAGCAGTTTTATGCGGCCTTCCTGCCTGCCCTTGGCTATGGGTTTAAGGAAAGCCCCGAAGGCCTAAGCTATGCGCTGCCCATACCAGCGGGCCGGCCTGCCACCTTGCCGGAGTTCTACGTTAAACCACCCTACGATGGGCAACGCGCTTCGGCAGGGAACGGGGCCATGGTTGCGTTTGAGGCGCGCAGCCAAAAGCAGGTTCGCAACCTCCACGCCGCAGCACTTGCGGCAGGCGGCTATGACGAGGGCCAGCCGGGCTTTCGCGCATCCTATGGGCCTCATTTTTATGTTGGTTACCTTCGCGACCCCCAAGGCAATAAAGTCGCGCTGTTTTCCAGTGATCCAGACGAACCCAAACGAAACGGATAACGTGTGCCTCGTAGCAAAGGCTCGGTTGCAGCGTGTTGCAAACGGAATTGTTTGCACCGACACAATCCTTATGCACCCATTTATCGGTCGGACTCAGATAAACTGTCGAGCGCAGGTGCAGATTTCGATACACAGGGATTATCCCCCCAAAGACGGTTTTATAAAATTGAAATCTCTGGAGAGATCTCACCGTTTCCACAACTCCTAAACTAGGTTAATAGTTGTGGAAAACCAGTTATTATGTAGCAATTACAGGCTGTTACAGTTTTTCAAAGAGGTTTGCGAATGGTTAACCCAGATTCGGAGCCCTCCACCCAATATGGCTGGTCTTAATGCCACATTGTGATTGAACTAAGCGGTAATTCTTCAGGAAAAACCAGAGCTTTAGCATTTCGCATAAATTGGAGCTTCCCCCTTTTTTTGCAAAGAAGGCCCTACAAATGTACCGCCAGCCGGTAGGCCTCCAGCAGCGCTGCGTGAATGGAGCGGGAGGTGACGGCATCGCCCAAGCGGTGCAGCGTGTAGCCTTGCCCTGTGGCAGGCTGCGCGGCCCATGCGGCCATGGCGTCTACGTCTGAAATGCCTTTGTTGCTGGCACCCGCTTGCAGCTCAAAAAACACCTCCGCCAGCGGCTCGGTGCCGGTTTCGAGCAATACCTGATCGGTGGTTATATCCTGCGTTTGCCCCGTCAGCTCGTGAGTGAGCGTCGCCACCAGCCGGTTACCCTCCTTGCGCAGGTGGCTGAGCTTTTGGTAGGCCAACGTGCTTGCCCCGTGCGCCGCCAAGCGTTTGTGAAAGACAATCCGGTCCGCATAGCCCATCTCGGTGGCGGCGTGGCCGTCAATCGTGGCCAGCGTGACCTTATGGCCATTGGCCGACAGCATATCCGCCGTGGCCACCGCCTCATGGCGGCCCGTGTGATCGCAGATCAGAATGTCGCTTTCCGCCCGCACATCGCCCGACAGAATATCCCAGCAGGACACCGCCAGCGCGGCCCCCCCAATGGGGCTTTCGGCGGGCATACCACCCGTAGCCACAAACACATGGTCAGGGTTTTCAGCCAGCGCATCCGCCGCCTCGGCGTAAATATTGCAGCGCACATCCACGCCGAGCCGCGCCAGCTCCGCCTCGCGCCAATCAATAATCTGGATCAGGTCTTTGCGCCAATTGGTTTTGGACGCCAACAGAACCTGCCCGCCAAGCTTGGGGGCGGCCTCAAACAAGACCACCTTATGCCCACGCTCTGCCGCCACCCGCGCGGCCTCTAGCCCCGCAGGGCCACCGCCCACCACCACCACTTTTTGGTTGGGCGTGGCGCTCAAAGTCACGTCCATCGGCAGCAGGGTTTCGCGCCCCGAAGCGGGGTTATGAATGCAGTGGATTTTCTTGTGAATGCAATGCGAGGCTCCGATGCAAGGGCGAATGCGGTCCTCCTCCCCACGCATAATTTTATTCACAATCTGCGGGTCGGCGATATGCGCCCGCGTCATCGCCACCATATCCAGCACGCCCTCGCGCACCGCATGGCGGGCATTGGCCACATCAGTGACCCGCGCCGCATGAAACACCGGCACGCCGATTTCGCGACGAAATTCGCCGACCTTATCCAGATAGGGCGCCAGAGGCCGGTTCATCCCCGGCATATTTTCTTCCACCAGCGTTATTTCGGTGTCCATCCGGCCCACCATGCAGTTAAAAAAATCCACCGCGCCCTCGCGCTTTAATATCTCGGCAATCTGCATCACCTCGTCAAAGCGCACGCCCCCTTCGCCCTCATCCAGCGTCAGCCGCATGCCAACCACAAAATCATCGCCCACTTGGCGGCGGATTTCTGCGTGCACCAGCAGCGCAAAGCGGGTGCGGTTTTCCACGCTGCCGCCAAAGCCATCGCTGCGCAGGTTCATCAGCGGTGAGAAAAACTGCCCGATCAGGTGCCCGCCCGCCAGCGTTTCCAGCCCGTCCAAGCCGCCCGCCTTGCAACGCCGCGCCGCCTGCCCGAAGGCTTTTACAACGCGGTCAATATCGTATTGGTCCATCGCGCGGGGGAAATTGCGGTGCAAATCCTCTCGCACGCTTGAGGGCGCAATGGTCGGCAGCCACGCCTCCGCCTGCGCATCGCCGCGCCGCCCCATATGGGTAATCTGGCACATCAGCGCCGTGCCATGCTGGTGAATGCGCTCTGAGAATTCCTGAAAATACGGGATAATCTCGTCGGTCCCCGCATTGAGCTGGTTAAAAACAGACGGGCTATCGGGCGCGATATTTGAGCTGCCGCCAAACATCGTAAGCGCCAAACCGCCCTTGGCCTTTTCCTCGTGGTAGCGCTGATAGCGCAAGGCAGGCATGTTCGCATCATCCATCGCCGAGGCGTGCGAGGTGCTCATAATGCGGTTTTTCAGGGTCAGCCCACGGATGGTCAGCGGCTGCAATAAAGGGTCTTTGGTCATATCAATCACACAGCTTGCGGGCCGCGCTGCGCGGCGCTCGTTTCGGTTTATTCTACATTCAAAGCACGGCGGCAAACACATTGCATTGATTCTCTTGCCAACCCTTCATACTACCGAAAAATTAGCCCCCGCCCCCATTGAAATACCCCTGCGCGGCCCCATCTTCAAAGGAACCAAAACCCCCAGGAGGCCCCACCGCCCATGCTCATCCGCGCCCTTGACCGCTTTTTCCGCCACGAAGCCGCCGGAGGGATCTTGCTGATGGCCTCTGCTGTTGCCGCGATGGTGGTTGCCAATTCGGGCTTGTCGGAGGGCTATAACAGCGCGCTTTCTTCGGTGTTTTCGATCACGCTCAACGGCGAGGGCCTCTCTAAGCCGCTGATCCTGTGGATTAATGACGGGCTTATGGCGGTGTTTTTCTTTCTGATCGGCATGGAGCTGAAGCGGGAAATTTTAGAGGGCAAGCTCAAGAACCCACGTAATGTGATCCTGCCCGGCATGGCCGCTGTGGGCGGCATGGCGGTGCCAGCGCTCATCTATCTGGCCTTTAATTACGGCGACCCTGAAACCATAAAAGGCTGGGCCATTCCGGCGGCGACAGACATCGCCTTTGCCCTTGGGGTGCTGGCGCTCTTAGGTAAAAAAGCCCCGCCCGCGCTCAAAGTCTTCCTGCTCACGCTGGCTATTTTGGATGATCTCGGTGCCATCCTCATCATTGCGTTTTTCTACACCGCTGAGCTGAAAGTAGACTACCTCCTCCTCGCGCTCATTCCGCTTGCGGGCCTCGCGTGGCAGAACTATCGCGGCGCGCACCGCATCGCCCCTTCACTCCTGCTTGGCACCATTCTTTGGGTGTTGGTGCTGAAATCCGGCGTCCATGCCACGCTCGCAGGCGTCGTCACCGCCTTCTTCATCCCGATGACGGATAAATACGGCAAATCCCCCCTGCACGCCCTCGAAAACGCACTTACGCCTTACGTGCTCTACCTGATCGTCCCCATCTTCGCCTTCGCCAATGCGGGGGTGGACCTGAGCAATATCGCTTTTGCGGACCTCCTAGGTGCCGTGCCGCTGGGCATCTCCGGTGGCCTGGTCCTCGGCAAACTCGTTGGCGTATTTGGCATGACGTTTATCCTGGTCAAACTCGGTGTGGCCCGCCTGCCCGAAGCCACCAACTGGGTGCATATCCTTGGCCTTTCGCTACTTGCGGGCATTGGCTTCACCATGTCGCTGTTTATCGGCGGCCTCAGTTTTGATAGCCCCGAGGTCATGAACCTCGTGCGCCTCGGCGTGCTCACCGGCTCCGTCATCGCGGCCATCACCGGCTATGCCATCCTCTATATGGCCGCGCCCAAACCTGTTGCGGTGTAGCGTAGCTTTACAATCCCTGCGCATGGGGTTTAAATCTGGTCATTCCATCCAGTTGGCCACCCTATGCGACAACCAAAGCTCCTGACCACCATCCGTGGGTATTCCCGCACCGATTTCATCGCTGACCTGCTGGCAGGCCTCACCGTGGCCATGGTCGCCCTGCCGCTCAGCCTTGCCATTGCCATTGCCTCGGGCGCTGGCCCTGCGCAGGGCCTGATCACCGCCATTATTGGTGGTTTTATGATCTCGCTACTCGGCGGCTCCCGTGTGCAGATCGGCGGGCCAACGGGGGCGTTTATTGTCGTGGTGTTCTCTGTCATCGCCGAGCATGGCTACGAGGGCCTTGTGCTCGCTACCTTTATGGCAGGCATCCTCCTGCTGATCGCTGGCTATTTCCGTGCTGGCAACCTGATCGCCTATGTGCCTGAACCCGTGGTGCAGGGCTTTACCATCGGCATTGGCATCATCATCGCCACCTCGCAAATCAAAGATTTCCTTGGCTTGCAGATAGAGGCCCTCCCCGCTAATTTCCTCGAGAAAATCCCCGCCCTCTGGGCCGCCCCCGCCAGCTTAAGCCTGCCCGCGCTTGGTATTGCGCTGCTAACCATGCTACTGATCGTAAGCTTTCGCAAGCTTGCCCCGCGCTTGCCCGGCCTCATCGTTGCCGTTGGCCTGACCTCCGCCATTGTCGCCCTTGCGCACCTGCCGATAGACACAATCCACAGCCGCTTTGACGACCTGCCAAACGCCCTGCCCGCGCCCCACTTGCCCAGCATCAGCCTCGCCAAGCTCACCGAGCTGTTCCCCTCGGCCCTCACCATCGCCTTTCTGGCCGCAGTCGAATCTCTGCTCTCGGCAATGGTTGCTGATAAAATGATAGACGGCCACCACCGCCCCAATGCCGAGGTGACGGCCCAAGGCTTCGCCAACATTGCCTCGTCGCTTTTCGGCGGCATGCCCGTCACCGGAGCCATCGCCCGCACGGCAACCAATATCAAAGCCGGTGGCAAAACCCCCGTCGCGGGCCTCGTCCACGCGCTCGCCATCCTACTCATCATGCTGCTCGCTGCTGATCTTGCGGGTTATCTCGCCATGCCCGCCCTCGCCGCACTGCTAATGCTGACCGCTTGGAACATGTCTGAACCCCATAAATGGGCCGCTTGCCTGCGCGCGCCCAAATCAGACGTGGCGCTGTTACTCATCACCCTCGCCCTAACGGTGGTGGTCGACCTCACGGTCGCCATCGGCACCGGTATCGCCCTTGGCCTCGCCCTGCGTCTGCGCCGCAAAGCCCCGCCGGAAGAATGGGATACGCCCGAAAGGTAGCCCCGCCTTAGCCCCGCCAAAACCCGGGCGTAAACAGGATAAGCACCGCCACCAGCTCGAGCCGCCCAAGTAGCATGGCGAGGCTCAGCACCCATTTGGCCGCATCCGACAAGCCCCCAAAATTGCCCGCCGGGCCAATTTCCGGCCCTAGCCCGGGGCCGATATTGGCCAGTGCGGTGGCCGCGCCGGAAACAGCCGTGATAAAATCAAGCCCGAGCAGCGATAGCGCCACCGAAATCAGCCCGAGCGACAGAAAGAACATCACAAAAAACGCCATAACAGACGAAATTACATCCTCGCCCACCGGCCTGCCAGCATAACGCGCACCAAATACGCCGTGCGGCGAGTGGATACGCTTTATCTGCTGCCTTACCGAGATAAACAGCAGTTGAAAACGAAAAATTTTAATAGAGCAACAGGTTGAACCCGCGCAGCCCCCCACCAGCCCAAGCATGAAAAACAGCACCACAGGGAATGGCCCCCATAGCTGGTAATCTACACTCGAATACCCTGTGCCAGACAGGATCGAGGTGACGTTAAACAGCGCCTCGCGGAAGGATTCCTCGCCATGCTCACCATTGGCCAGCATTCGATAAAGCGTGATAACGAGGATAAGCACCAAAGCCGTTGCCAAAAACGCGCGCACTTGGGAATCCCGCAATAAGGGCTGTGAAGAGCCACGCATCATTTGCACATAACGAATAAACGGCAGGCTGGCGAGCAGCATAAATAGCGAGGCCACATATTCGGGTGTGCCGGAAAACGCGCCAAAAGAGGCATCTGTATTGGCGAATCCGCCCGTGGAAATGGTGGTCATGGACAAGACCAGCGCATCAAAAAAATCCATGCCAACTAAGGAATAAGCCAATATGCAGGCCATCGTTAGCGCCACATAGACAATGGAAATCGAGGCGGCAATCTCGCCGGCTCGGGGCAGAACCTTGCCCAGGGTATCAAACCCTTCGGAGCGGAAAAGCTGCATGCCACCCACTTTGAGCGTCGGCAAAAACGCCATTGCAACCACAATAATGCCAACCCCGCCAAACCATTGCATCATCCCGCGCCAAAGCTGAGTGCCCA
>JAJRRX010000530.1 GCA_024279075.1 Alphaproteobacteria bacterium
GGGCTGCTCTACCTCAACGCCCGCTATTATGACCCCGCCTTGGGGCGCTTCATGCAGCCGGATTGGTGGGAAGTCCGGCAGGCTGGCGTCGGCACCAACCGCTACGCCTACAGCTTCAATGATCCGGTGAATTTGAGTGACAGGAATGGGCACAATTTTTGTGATCATAGTGAAATATCAGGACCTCATTGTGAAGATGCGGGGCCGTCTGTTGAAGCGCGCCGTTTGGTTCGATGGATCAAAGAACTCGCTGTCGACCTTACCCCGATCGTTGGAGACATCAAGGCCTTTGCTGAAGCGAGGTCTCCGACAGACTTCATAATAGCGTCCGCCGCCATTTTGCCTATAGGAGATGCGGTGAGGGTTGGGCGTCGCCTTTTGCGCGGGGCGGAAGGGATGGCTGGAAGTGGTCGCAGATTTAATGAATTGGCGAGATTTAGAGAAGAGCTTGGCTTGCCTCCGGCGGGCTCAGCTGACGATGTGAGTATCCTCCTCTCACTTCACATGCCAAGTTACGGCAAAAAATGACTGCTGGAGAGCAAAAGGTGTTGGAGCTTTTCGACCGCGAATTGGCACCCGAATGGGAGATATATATCCAGCCGCACCTGAATGGATTACGGCCTGATTTTGTCCTGTTGAATCCTAACGTTGGCATCGCAGTGTTTGAGGTGAAAGATTGGAACCTGAACGCCATGCGGTACTTCACCAAGAAGGATCAATGGGGGCATGATGCGCTGTGGGCCAAGAAGGATGGGAAGGAATTTTGCATTCAAGGTCAAAACCCCGTCACAAAGGTAGGCCTATACAAAAAAGAGATTTTTGAACTTTATTGCCCGCGACTTAAGGCTGGGGCCGGATTTGCTGCGATTACGGCTGGCGTTATTTTCCCTTTTGCTGGGAAGCAGCAAGTTCGGGAACTTCTTGAACCGTTCCTAAATGATGGCCAGTGGGCTAAATATCGACCGGTCAGTGGTGCTGAAGACATTTCAGAGGGAAATCTTGAAGCGGTGTTTCCAGAGGCAAAGCGCACGAATTCCCGCGTTATGTCAGAAGATTTGGCGAAGGACCTACGGGGTTGGCTTGTTGAGCCTGACTTCGCGACAATGCAGCGCACTCGTTTGAATTTGGATCAAAACCAAAGGGCATTGGCTGAAACGCGTACGGATAGCGGGTATCGCAGGATTAAGGGGCCCGCGGGGTCAGGGAAATCTCTGGTTCTCGCCGCACGCGCAGCGCGCCTTGCCAATGAGGGTAAATCCGTTTTGGTTGCAACTTTCAACATCACACTTTGGCACTACCTACGTGATCTTATTGTTCGTGATCTCGATGCCCCTGAAAAAATAAAGAACATTCAGTTCACCCACTTTCACCTTTGGTGCAAGCATGTGTGCCATGATGCGGGATGGGAGCACAGATACGATGCTCTGTGGTCTCAGAGCGATGCCGATAGACAAAAGGATGGCCTAAATACCAGATTGCCACTTTTAGCAGAAGAGGCTGTTATGGAACCGGGGGCGTCTCGATACGATGCAATTTTGGTTGATGAAGGTCAGGATTATCGACCTTTATGGTGGAACGTAATTCGTAAGGCTTGCAATCCAGATGGCGAAATGCTCCTGGTCGCAGATGCAACACAAGATGTTTATGGGACGGCCAAGTCCTGGACAGAGGATGTCATGAAGGGGGCAGGGTTTTCAGGGGGCCGATGGGCGCAGCTTAATACCAGCTATAGATTGCCCCCTGACGCGATGGACCGTGCGCGCCGCTTCGCAACAACATTCCTTCCCAAAGAATCCACTGATCTGCCGCAACCCGAACAAGGCTCACTTGATCTATATCCGTGCCACCTTCGCTGGGTCCAGTGTGAACCACAAAATGGTGAGACAACATGTTCAGACGAAATACTCTTCCTGATGCGCCAGACAGGTAAAGCTGGATTAGCAAATGCCGACATAACATTTCTGACAGCTGATATGAGATCGGGCCAGCAAGTAGTTGGCCACCTCACTGAATATGGAATTCAAACAGTGAATACATTTGGCGAAGATCACCGTCGCAAAAAGATGGGCTTCTATATGGGGGATGCCAGGATCAAGGCAACAACTCTGCATAGCTTCAAAGGATGGGAATCCCGTTTGTTGGTTGTTTATGTGACAGAGGCAGCACATGCCGAGAGCTTAGCATTAATCTATGCTGGACTGACACGCCTGAAGCGAAGCCAAGAGGGAAGTTGGTTAACCATCGTATGTTCTGCATCAGAGCTTAAGGATTATGGTGAAACATGGGATCCAAACATGGCTATGCTTTCCTTAGCGTAGGATTTCGCCCCCAGCCGGAACAGACCCCTACTTGGCAAAGACATAAAGCAGCTCATTCAGCTCGCCGACCGCGCCAACCAGTGGCAAAAAATTATGGGAGAAACCGCCAAGGCTCTTGATGCACAGATCGAACAAGCCGACAAAAAGCTCACCAATCTGATTACGCCTATCATCACCATTCTCATCGGCTCAACCATTGGCATTCTGGTCGTCTCGGTCATCAGCGCCATTCTGGAAATCAATGAACTCGCCTTTCAATAACCCCCGCGCAGGCGTGACCCTGCTGGAATCTTTGATGATGCTGGCCGTGCTTGCACTGGTTATGGGGCTGGCCGCCAGCGGCTTTCAAGCGCGCAAAAGACCCAATGATCCTGCAGGGATAAGGGCGCAAGTCGCACAAATGATTACGCTTGCCCGCAACGAGGCTATGCAGCAGCAAGAAACCATTACAATTTCTCTGGCTGACCTAAACGCAACACTAAAGCGCACACCTTTACAGCCGTGTAACGCAGACCTCACCGAAATCGCGGCCTTCCCCGATGGCACTGTTTTGGCCCCCGCCTTTTGCACAAAAACCCTGCGCATCCACATTGACTGGCTCACGGGCACCCCCACCTCCGAGCGGAGGGCAAATGATGCGGAGTAAAGCCAATTCCGGATTCACCCTGCTGGAAATGATGATCGCATTTGTCATTCTTTCCATCGCCGTTACCTCGATCTATAAATCCCTCACCACGGGTCTCACCACGGTCAATGAACGGTTCATCCGTTACGAAGCCACAGAGATTGCCTTGTCTGTCATAACCGAACTGGCTGTCACTCGTCCGCAAGGGCATGCTCGGGGAGATATCGGCGACATATGGCATTGGGAGGCAAAGTCTGCGCCACCAACACCCCCTGAATTTCTCCCGCCAAATATTCGCTTCTCCCGTCTTAGTGTTCAAGTTTTCCGCCGCGGCACGCTGGCCGCCACCCTCTCGCGTATTCTCTCTGCCGAGGTGCCGTGATGAACCGTAAGGCCGGCCTTTCCTACCTTGAGCTTTTGATCGTGCTGATGCTTCTTGCCATCACCGCCATGCTCATTGGTGGCGCATTTGATTTCGCCCGCCAAGCCAAAACCCGCGCTACAGCGTTCGCCGTGCAACAAGAACCTATCATCCTGCGTAGCCACCTACGCCGCTGGGTTGAAAACATGTCACCCGTGCCGGTTGAAAACGCCTTTTTGGGCAATGCGAAGGGGTTTAGTTTCACCTTAAATGAGGGCCTGCGCGCGCGGCCCGAGGCGACCACTATAACCCTGCAGATCTACTTAGATGACACCCGCTCCGCCATGCTCAAAATTACCGGAACCAAAAGCTCTGGCGAAATGACCTTGCAAGACCTACGCACCCTTGAGCCCAATCTCACAGCCGCCGCCTTCAGTTATTACGGCTCCAAGCTTGGCCAGCCCGAAACATGGCATACTACGTGGGAAGAATCCCGCCTCCCCCGCCTCATTCGCTTTCAAGCCACACGGGGCGATGGCAGTCCCATGCCGCCTCTCATCATCCACCCCGCCGTATCCTATCATCAAAGCTTGATATCAGCGTTATTTCCCTCGCCGCCAACCTGACCATCCTCCCCAAGGCTCATCAGGTCAAACGGTCGCTCAGTCCCCGGGTAGCTATAAATATACCGCCGCCCCCATGGGTCAATAATGCCTGTTGGCTTATCCAAATACGGCCCTGCCCAATCAGGCATCTCCCCCACCGGCGCCAGCAGCAGCTCCAGCCCTTCGCTTTCCAGTGGATAGCGGCCATTATCGAGGTAAAACAGCTTTAACACACTGTTCAGATTTTCCATCTGGATCACCGCCGCCTTGGCCTTGCCTTTGCCAAAATAGCCAATCACTCGTGGTCCGGCAATGCCGATCACCAGCGCCATAATCCCTAAAACCACCATCACCTCAAGCAAGGTCACGCCTGCGTTTTTCTTCTTCAAATGTCCGCTCCTGTTCAAAATATCGGCCCATAAAGCCACGTTGCCCACAGTCCGATGGCGATAAACGGGCCAAATGGCAAAGCCGCATCGAATCGCCGTCGCCCAACGGCCCACATCATAGAGACAAACCCTATCCCCGCAACCGATGCGAGCAAAATCGCCGTGCTGATCCCTAGCGCCCCAACCCATGCCGTGCCTGCCCCAAGCAGCTTTACATCCCCCAATCCCAGCGCTGTTTTTCCTAGCCGCTTTTCGGCCAGTATCGAAAAAAGCCATAAGGCCAAACCCACCGCGACAACCTGCAAAGCAACCATCCACAGCGGCGCCTCGCTAAACGTCAGCCCACCAAGCAACACCACTATGTTCGCCAAATCCGGGATCTCAAACCGATCCAAATCAACCACGCTCAGCCAAATCAATGGGAACCCTAATACAACAGCGTCCAGAATGGGTGGTGGCGAGGGGGCTAAGGCTAATGAGCTAATAAACAACCCCGCTAACCCAGTTCCAAACCACATAGTCTTCGCCCAATTCAAAGTCATTGTCACAAAGTAGTATGCTGTATGCAAAAAACTGGCAAGCGGCGCGCTTTCTTGGGTCGAGTCCGATAGGCATCGAAATAGTATCATGAGACCTCAGCATAACCCGCTTTTGAGTGACATCAAGGATACAAATCCGGTTGGCGGGTGTAATAGGGCAGCTTAAAGCGGCTCATGCTGGGGTCTCATCTCTTTAGGAAATTGAAGGCCTTTCCCCCAAGGCTTCGCCGTGTCAGCCTTTTTTGCCCATTCCTTTTTTTGGCGGATCATCGCGCCCCACAACCTTGGATTTTCTCTGGCGAATTTGATTCTTCGCGCTGTCGATCACCGATTGCGCCAGCTTTTGGGGCAGATGCCCATAAGCAAAGCTGCGCTCTTTGCCTTGGTTGGGCAGGGCGCGAATATCTGGGCCAGGCCAAGTGAATACATTCACCTCGCCCGTAATAATCCA
>JAJRRX010000531.1 GCA_024279075.1 Alphaproteobacteria bacterium
GCATGTCAAAGTCTTCGCCGCCGAGGAACGTGTCCCCGTTGGTGGATTTCACTTCAAACAAGCCGTCGTCAATCTCGAGGATAGACACGTCGAAGGTGCCGCCGCCAAGGTCATAAACCGCGATGGTTTTGCTGGTTTCTTTATCAAGGCCATAAGCCAGCGCAGCCGCTGTCGGCTCGTTGATAATGCGCAGCACCTCAAGGCCAGCGATTTTGCCAGCATCTTTGGTGGCTTGGCGCTGGGCGTCGTTAAAGTAGGCTGGCACGGTAATAACGGCCTGCGTTACGGTCTCACCCAAATAGCTTTCGGCAGTTTCTTTCATTTTTTGCAAAATAAAGGCCGACACTTGGCTTGGGCTATACTTTTCACCGTTCACTTCAACCCATGCATCACCGCCTGGGCCTTCTACGATTTTATACGCGACCATTTCTTTGTCTTTTTGGACCATGGGGTCGTCGGCACGGCGGCCGATCAGGCGCTTAATGGCAAACAGGGTATTTTCAGGGTTGGTTACGGCTTGGCGCTTGGCGGCTTGGCCAACAAGGCGCTCGTCGTCAGTAAAACCAACGATGGAGGGCGTGGTGCGCGCGCCTTCCGAATTTTCGATAACTTTAGGCTGGGAGCCATCCATGATGGCGACACAAGAGTTTGTGGTCCCGAGGTCAATTCCGATAACTTTTGACATATGATGTCCTTTCTTTTGGCGATAGTTGAGCAGCAGTCCGGTATTTCGGCCCCGACACTCCATCCCATTACTTTGAACCGTATATAGGAGCGCAGGCGGGGGGCTACAAGCGCCGCGCGCGCAGGTTTTTGATGTTTTTTGATGAAAACTGCAAGGATTAAATTGCCGCAAGCGATTCTTTTGACGGGTTAATTAGGGCAGAACCCGTTTTTTACCCTCGGAATCGACGGCAACAAAGATGAACCGCGCCTCAGTGACCTTTTTGCGCGCCCCCGAGGGCTGGCGAGTAACCCATACTTCAACCCCGATATGGAGTGATGTGCGGCCTTCCTTAATAATGTCGGCATGGATAGAAACGAGGTCTCCCACCAGCACAGGCTTATGAAAGGTCATCCCCTCTACCGCGACCGTGGCCACACGGCCCTTGGCGCGAATGCGGGCCGGCACCGAGGCACCCAAATCCATTTGCGCCATCAGCCAGCCGCCAAAAATATCGCCGTTTACGTTGGTATCAGCGGGCATGGCGATGGTTTGCAGGGCCACGGGGCTTGAAGGGGGCATGTTATCCTCCATGTTTGGATTTCGAAAGATTTTTTCTGGCCCAAAATTCGCCCATTAGGCTAAGTGTAAGCATGCCCGCTGTGAAATATATAGGGTAACTCATGTTTGAAACGTCACTGTTATAGTTCACAAAAATGGCCACTCTTGCTTGATCGATGGTGTGAAAGAGCGGATTCCAGCTAAACCAGCCCACCATAACACCGGGCATATAAGCCGCCGGAATAAACTTGCCCGATGTGAACATTTGGGCGCGTTGATAAAGCGGGGAGATCGTGGTGATAACGAACGGAATAAAGGGAGCAACCACCAAGAGCAGCATGCCAACGGCAATGCCGCTTGCCCAAGAAAAAATAAAGGGAAGAACAAGCCCTCCAGGATTATTAACGGAAAGGTCGGTTCCGAAAATCCAAAGAACTGTTGTGACGATTAATATTGCAACAAACTGCAGGTAGAGCCCGGCAAATGCTTTGGCCAAAATGGAAAGAATAACGGTCATCGGCGAGTGCATCATAATGGCAGATGTGGCTTTAGAGGCGCTTCGGACAGACGCGACCGCCCTGATGTGAACTAAAAACAGAATAATGCCTGATAGTAGAAACATCATTAAACTGCCACGAATGGCCGCGCCGCTTCCCATGAAAACCGAGATCATGTAAAACAGGCCTACAAATATGACAATACCACTGACTTCTTTTAAGATCCCAAAGGTGGCATTCCCGCTTTGTGTTCGCACCTCACGCACGATCGAATGGAAGATCAGATCCATAAATTCGAGCGCGCCGAAAAACATTGATTTTGTAGGCGAGGTAGTGGCCATTGCTAAAATTTCCGATTAAACCTGCGTGTAAGCAAAATTACTTTGCCGAAATTTAAGGCATAAGTCTATAACAGGCGTTAAACAACACTCAATCTGAAGGCTACCCCCATGGAAAACAAACGAATTGTAGAGGTTATGCGCGCATTGTCGCTGGAAGCCGGAGATAAAATCATGGAGATTTACCGGCGGGACGATTTTGAAGTGCGCACAAAAGATGATGATTCGCCAGTCACCGAAGCCGATGAAGCCGCCGATGCGCTGATTTCGGCGGGCCTACGTGCGGCTTTCCCTGATATCGCTTTGGTAACAGAGGAGCAGTCCGACAGCCATAGCGTGAGCGCTGACCGGTTTTTCATTGTCGACCCGCTGGATGGCACCAAAGAATTTGTGCATCGTCGCGGGGATTTTACGGTGAATATCGCGCTGGTTGAGAATGGCACACCGGTTTTGGGCGTGGTGTTTGCGCCCGCTAAAAACCGTTTGTTTTATACCGATGCCACAGGCCAAACGGTGGAGGAAAGCCGCGATGGCATGATCAAGCCTTTGCATGTTTCAGAAGCGAATAATGATGCCCTGATCGTTGTGGCCTCCAAATCCCACCGCGATGCCGCCACGGATACCTATATCAACAAATATAAAGTTGCCGATAGCGCCGCTGCTGGCTCCTCGCTCAAATTCTGCCTTGTGGCCGCTGGCGAGGCGGACCTTTACCCCCGCCTTGGCCGCACGATGGAGTGGGATACCGCGGCTGGCCATGCGGTGCTGCTCGGCGCGGGCGGCCAAGTGGTGCGGTTTGATGATCACACCCCGCTGACCTATGGTAAACCGATCTATGAAAACCCCTTCTTCATTGCCCTCAGCCCGGGGGTGGAGCTGAAAGGCGCCTAAATGGCTCAAAATACGGAAATCAGCGTTATAATCGTTAGCCGAGATCGGCCTGACGAGCTGCGCAAGGTGATTTCC
>JAJRRX010000532.1 GCA_024279075.1 Alphaproteobacteria bacterium
CAAAAGGAGAACTCAAATGGAAGAAGCAATGGTAACGGGCGATCTCGTTAAAATGGGCGCACTGATCGGTGCTGGCCTCGCGTGTACTGGCATGGGTGGCGCTGCTATCGGTGTGGGCCACGTTGTTGGCAACTACCTTTCTGGCGCTTTGCGCAATCCGGCAGCTGCTGGTGGCCAAACGGCTACTATGTTCATCGGTATTGCGTTTGCAGAAGCACTGGGGATCTTCTCGTTCCTCGTTGCGCTGCTGCTGATGTACGCACAGTAGGCTTTTGAACCTATGAATATCGGGCGGCCCGCTTGGGTCGCCTTTGGTTCACTTAGTTTATGGAGGATGCTATGGCATCTGATGCAACAGCAGAGGCCGCTGGCGAAGCCGTCGGCATGCCGCAGCTAGATTTTTCGACCTTCCCGAACCAGATATTCTGGCTCGTTGTGTCGTTGGTTGTGGTTTATTTCATCGTGTCAAAAGTGATTTTGCCACGCATCGGCGGGGTGCTTGAAGAGCGGCATTCGGTGATCAGTGATTATATAAGCCAAGCCGCAGACTTCAAAAAGCAGGCCGAAGAGGCCGAGGCTGATTATGAAGCGGCACTGGCGCAGGCGCGTGCAGAGGCACAGGCGATTGCGCTGGAAACCAAAGCTGACATTCAAAAAGAACTGAATAAAGCTGTGGCCAAAGCGGATGCAGAAATCGCAGCCAAGACAGCTGAAAGCGAAAAAGCCATCGCGGTGGTTCGTGAAAGCGCTGTTGAGAATGTGCGCGAGGTTGCAAGCGTAACCACCGCAGAAATTGTTGCGGCACTCATGCCGTCTGTATCGGATGATGCGGCGATTAAAAAAGCGGTAACAGCGCGGATGAAAGGGTAGACCCATGAAAAAGATTTCTCTCCTTTCTGGTGCGGTCCTGCTTGGCGCAAGCCCGGCACTGGCGGCGGCTACCGGCTTTACGCTCAACAACACCAACTTCGTGGTTTCGATTGCGTTTGTGCTTTTCATCGGAGTTTTGCTCTATTTGAAAGTGCCTAAGTTGGTTGCCAAAATGTTGGATGACCGCGCGGCGGGCATTCGCACCGAGATCGACGATGCACGGGCGCTGCAGGAAGAAGCCAAAACCATTTTGGCATCTTACGAGCGCAAGCGCAAAGAGGTTGCCGAGCATACGGTTTCTATTATCGCATCGGCCAAGGCCGAAGCGGAAGCGGCGGCTGAGCAAGCCAAAGCGGATTTGAAAGAAACCATTGCCCGCCGTTTGGTTGCGGCCGAAGACCAGATCAAATCTGCCCAAGAAGCGGCTGTGCGTGAGGTTAAGGACAAAGCAGTAGCGGTGGCGATTGCGGCTGCAAGTGACGTGATCAACAAAGGTATGGCTGCAAAAGATGCCAATGCATTGATTGATGCGGCGATCAAGGACGTGGGTGCCAAACTGCACTAAGCGTTTTATCAGAACTTAAAAAAGGCCTCGCATCTGCGGGGCCTTTTTTATGGGGATCTCCAGCCACCTCATTTCCGGTGCTACGCACCGAACCGCGCCTCGCCTTCGGCTCGGTAGCGGCGCGGCAGCACTTTTGTTTGTGGCGAGGTTGCGCACGCGCCGCGCTGAGAGGGGAGTGTTTTTTTGCGAGGCTAAAAGGGGCATTGCCACACGCTTCGCCTTCTGCCTGAGAGCTAAATATAGCGCCACCTTTACCTGTTTTTGGGAGAGTGCGGCCATGCTGTGCACGCGAGCCGCCCCGTTTTTTGCAGTGCCGCAGCGAGGGGGCTGAAGGGGGGCGTAAGGCCCCGCATCAACGCCCCAAGCTAGGCATTTCTAGCGGTTTGGTGTGATGTAAATTTCAACACGGCGGTTTTGTTGGCGGCCGGCTGCGCTTCGGTTTGAGGCGATCGGGTTATTTTCCCCTTGGCCAAAAGCCTGCAAGCGACGGCCAGAAACACCGGCGTTTTGCAACACAGAACGCACGGCAAAAGCGCGGCGCTCAGAGAGCTGTTGGTTATAGCTTGCGGTGCCGGTGGAGTCCGTATGGCCGACAACTTCAACCGTGGTATTCGGATATTGCTGCAGATTGCGTGCCAATGAATTTAGCGAGCCAATAAAACCGGAGCGAACCCGCGCGCTATCAACCGGGAAGGTGATGGCTTCAGGCAAGGTCACAATAAGTTGGCTGCCTGTGTTGACAATAGAAACCCCTGAGCCGCCCATTTGCTGCCGCAGCGCTGCTTCTTGGCGATCAAGATCATCGCCAACGGCACCGCCAACCAAGCCACCAAGAATGCCGCCGATAACAGCACCGCGCCCGCTACCGCCAGACACGGCAGCGCCAATGGTCGCGCCGACACCCGCGCCAACAAGGGCACCCGTGCCACCATTATTGGTGGTACCGTCAGGGTTGGTGCAGGCTGCAAGGCCCAAAGAGGCTGTCATAGCCAAAATAAGGGGAGTTTTAATGATAGACATTAGAATACCTTTCTAAATTGCCAAAAATAGGCGTTAAATACAGCGTATTTCTAGGCCGATTCCCCGAAATTACCAGCGAAAAACAAGGTGGTGGGAAAATGGGCGGAGGATTGCCTAATTATTCGGCAGCCTCAAGGCGCGCTGATTCATGAGCCAACAGCGCCCGCTTAACCGGCAAGCCCCAATGGTAGCCCCCCAACGCGCCAGATTTTCGCAGCGCGCGGTGGCAGGGGATAAGCCAGCTTACAGGGTTGCGGCCCACCGCTGTGCCCACGGCGCGTATGGCTTTTGGCTTGTTTATTGTTCGAGCAATATCGGAATATGTGGTCACATAGCCCGAGGGAATGTTCAGCAACGCCTCCCAGACTTTGAGCTGTAAAGGCGTGCCGGAAAGCAAGAGCTTGGCTTCGCCTTTGGCCCCAAGCGCGGCTTCGACCCAAGGGCGCATAGCGCTTAGGTCTTGCGTGAATTTGGCCTTGGGCCAGCGCGCAAAAAGATCAACCTCGGCGGCGTCTCGGCCTGTTTCAGAGGCGAAGGCCAGCGCGCAGATGCCGCGTGCGGTGGCGAGGGCCAGCATGTCTCCAAACGGGCTGTCAAACCAGCCGTAAGAGATGCTCAGGCCCTCGCCACGCAAGGCATATTCGCCTGGCGTCATGGCCTCCCATGTGATGAACAGGTCGTGCAAGCGCGAGGGGCCGGAGAGGCCCGTTGTGAGGGCGGTATCAAGCAAAGTGTGGCGGGTGGCCAGCATGTCACGCGCTTGGTTCAGGGTCAGGTATTGCAGGTATTTTTTCGGGGAAACGCCTGTCCATTGCCGGAATGTACGCTGGAAATGGGCCTCAGACAGGCCGGTGGCAGCGGCGACCTCTTTCAGGGAGGGCTGCGTGGTGGCGTTGGCGTCGATGTATTCAATCGCGCGTTTGATCAGGGCGTAGTGGTACGGGTCATTTTTCATAATGTGAGCATAGCGGGGTGGGGGGGTATTGCCACCCGTTTCTTGCGGTTTAGGGTTGCTTTTGGGCGCGCGGGCATGGCAGGTAGAAGCATGGTAAAACAGCTTGATTATAACACGATTTATGAGATTTTCGCGCGGTTTCGCGATAGCGAGGCAGAGCCGAAGGGCGAGCTGAACCATGTGAACGCCTATACGCTTGTTGTGGCCGTGGCACTTTCAGCGCAGGCCACGGATGTGGGTGTTAATAAGGCAACAGAGGCGCTTTTTAAGGTGGCGGATACGCCCGAGAAAATGCTGGCGCTGGGGGAAGACAGGCTGATCGAGCACATAAAAAGCATCGGGCTTTATAAGACCAAAGCCAAGAATGTGATGAAGGCGGCGCGGATTCTGGTGGATGAATTTGGCGGGGTTGTGCCCAGCAGCCGCGCGGCTTTGGTGAGCCTGCCGGGCGTGGGGCGCAAAACCGCCAATGTGGTTTTGAACATGTGGTTCAAGCAGCCAGCGCAGGCGGTGGACACCCATATTTTTCGCTTTGGCAACCGCACAGGCGTGGCTGTTGGTAAGAATGTGGATGCCGTCGAGCGCGCCATTGAGGACCATATTCCGGCGGAATTTCAGCAGCACGCGCACCACTGGATAATTTTACACGGACGTTATGTTTGCAAAGCGCGCAAGCCGGTTTGCACTAACTGTATCATCGCAGAATTCTGCGAATCAGAGGACAAGAACTTATGAGTAAGAAATATCAGGTCGTTGGCATTGGCAACGCGGTTGTGGATGTGCTGAGCCATGTTGAGGATGAGTTCCTTGTGAAAAATGGCATTGAAAAGGGCATTATGACCCTGATCGACCTTGAGCGGGCGGCGGCGATTTATGAGAAAATCGGCCCGTCGATCGAGATTTCTGGCGGTTCGGCGGCCAATACCATTGCGGGCTTGGCCCAGCTTGGTGCGCGCACGGCTTATGTGAGCAAGGTGAAAGACGATCAACTGGGTGCGATTTTTACCCATGATATGCGGGCGCAGGGGGCCACCTATGAGGTGCCTTTGGCAGATGCCGGGCATGAGGCGGAAACGGGGCGCTGCATGGTTATGGTCAGCCCTGATGCGGAGCGCTCGATGAACACTTATCTCGGGGTTTCCGAGTTTTTAACGCCCGACGATATTGACGAAGCGATGATGGCCGAGGCTGACTGGATTTACCTTGAGGGCTATCGTTTTGACGGCCCCGAAAGCCATGCGGCCTTTGCCAAGGCGATTGCGGCGTGCAAGGGCGCGGGCGGTCGGGTTTCGCTTACGTTGTCCGACCCGTTTTGTGTCGAGCGGCACCGCGACGCTTTCCGCGATATGATCCGCGACCATGTGGACCTGCTGTTTTGCAACGAGCACGAAATGCGGGCGATGTATGAGGATGAAGACCTGAGCGTAGCGCTGCGCTTGGCGGCGGATGAGGTGGATACAGTGGCCTGCACCGTGGGGGCAGACGGGGCCTATATTTGGCGCGACGGCATAGAGGTGCACGCGCCAGCTGACCCTGCGCGGATTGTTGACGTAACCGGGGCGGGTGACCTATTTGCCGCCGGGTTCTTTTATGGCGAGCTGAATGGCTATGACACGCTGACAACTGGCCGGATGGGCTGTGTGGCGGCGGGCGAAATTATCAGCCATATCGGCGCGCGGCCAGAGGCTGATTTGAAGGCGCTGTTTGCCAAATACGAGCTGATTTAGGAGGCTGACATGGCGTATAGCTACGATAGTGAAAACATTTTTGCCAAGATTCTGCGGGGCGATATCCCGAATGATACCGTGGCGGAAAGCGAGTATAGCTTGGCTTTTCGAGATATTAACCCCGCCGCGCCGGAACATATTTTGGTAATCCCGAAACAGGCTTACGTGAATTTTGACCATTTCGGGGCCGAGGCCTCGGACGCGGAAATCGTCGACTTTAATCGGATGCTGGCAAAGATCACACGTGAGGTTGGTGTGGCGCAGGTGGCTGGTGGCGAGGGCTATCGGCTGATCACCAATGCGGGCTCCCACGGGGTGCAAGATGTGCCGCATTTTCATATGCATATCATCGGTGGCCGGCAGCTCGGGCGGATGATCTCGACCTAAAAGGTGCGGCGCGTCTGGCTTTGCTGTGCTTGGCAATACCTTGTTCGCGCCGCGCTGATACGTTGGCGCATCTGTCAGGCTTTGGGCCGCTTGCCGCAAGCGCAGGCCTCGCGGAGCGGCGCGCACATAATCTCGCCACATGCACTGACATTGCCGCGCCGCCACCGCGTCGCACACGCATTTTCGCCTCTGGCGAAAAGCCGCCCAACGGGCGTATGCTGCGCTTGGAATTTGGGCGAGTGTTGAGGGAATATAAAAAAGTTTCGACTATTTTGGAACCAATCCCCGCTGGCAGGCGTCTTTAGGGTGTCGAAAGAAACATAGGACGGTGGTCTTGATGATGAATATGCTACAAACACCCGATGATATTGCTCGCCTGCGTGCGGGCCATGCGCCTGCTTTCGAGCAGATCATCCGCACCCATAACCAGCGGCTTTTTCGCCTTGCCCGCGCCATTCTTCGCGATAGTTCTGAGGCCGAGGATGTGGTGCAGGAGGCCTATATCAAGGTATTTTCGGACCTTGATAGCTTTGCAAAAATCAAAGATCCGGGCGCTTGGTTGGCGCGGGTGACCACCAACATAGCGCTTTCCCGCCTGCGCCAGAAAAAGCGCAATGCCCGCCTGATTGACTCGCTGACCCTTGACCTGCCCACCGGAGCCATGCCGATGACCGCCGAAACCACGACCGCCCAAAAGCAGCTCCGCCAACTGTTGGAGCGCGAAATTGATGCTCTGCCGGATGGCTTTCGCGAGGTGTTTGTGCTGCGCTTGGTGGAGGAGATGACGGTGAGTGAAACCGCCGAGGCGCTCGGGGTTTCGCCGCAAACCGTTAAATCGCGCCTCAGCCGTGCGCGGGCCAAGGTGCAGCATGCGATCAAGGCGCAAATCACCGTGGCTTCACTTCAGGTTTTCCCCTTTGCAGGGGCGCATTGTGACCGGATTACCGCCAATACTTTGCAGCAATTAAAGGAGGGTGGCGTAATATAGCATCATCCAGTCTGCCGTCCTTGGGTCTTTCGACACTCCCACCAACAAAGGATTGAAATGATGAAGAAAATTATGATTGCACTGGCCCTGATGGCCAGCTCTGCCTCTGCTGAAAATGCGGCGATGATGGCCCCTCCAGGCGGCGCTTACCAAGCCGTGAGCGACCTTGTGGAACTGCCGGAATTCATCCCCGGTCTTGGTAGCCTGTATGTGGACCCGACAACCCTGCCGGCTGGCCCCTTTGCCGCGTATGACCGCAGCGGCCACCTTGTGAGCACGATCTATATGGTGCCACTAGCGGCGATGAATGCGCAAACGCAATTTAAGGCACTGGGCGTGGCGGGCACAGAGGTGAACAGTGTGGATATTTACTATAATGCAGGCCACCCCGGCGTTGCCGAGCCACATTACCATGTCACTTTGTGGCACGTGAACCCTGCCGAAGCTGAGCTCGAATAATGCCAAGCCGCAGAGCTTTTATCCTTTCAGGCGCGCCGCTTTTGGCGGGCCTGATACTGCCCCGCGCGGCCCTTGCCGCTCCGCAAACCCATATCATTGGTATGGAGAGTGATACCCTTGGCTCCAAGGTTTGGTTTGATCCCGTAGGGCTGCATGTGCAGGCCGGAGATACCATCCGCTGGGAGTTACGTGAAAACGTGCACACTGTGGCGGCGTATCACCCCGATAACGCTGGCCATGCGCTGCGTATTCCGGCAGCGGCTGCGCCGTGGGATAGCGGCTATCTCGTCAATCAAGGCGACCACTGCGAAGTGACGCTGACAGAGGAAAGTGTCTATGACTATTATTGCGAACCGCACGAGTTTTCCGGCATGGTGGGCCGGATTGTGGTGGGCAATGGTGTGGCGTCGGAGGACTGGCGCGATGTGCCAGCGGTGGCGCGGGCGGGGTTTCCCAGCGTGGCCGAAATCGTGGCCAAGGGGCGGATATCGGGCATCCGCGCAGGCTGAAACCGCCCGCATGCGCAGGTTTGGCGCTAATTGGCTGAGGCGCCCGACCTCTGGTTTCCAGCGGGAGGTGCGCTGGGCTTTGGCGCGGGTTGTGTCGGTTATTGCACCTAAGGCCTTGCCTGCGCTTGCTGTTCAAAGGGCCAGCCCCGTGCAAGGGGGCTGGGCATTTATACCTTTAGAGTAGGCGCTGGCTCTGCTCACACGGCAAGCCCTTTTTCAGCTAGGCCGCTATGCGCGTTAAATCTTACATGCCCGACACAAACCGCTCCCGGACCTTACGGCCCGCTTAGGCATGCGTTGGAATTTAGTCAAAATTTATGAAAATGCAGTGAAGGGGGCGGGCGCTGGAGGTGGAAATTGCGCAACACTGGAGCGCAATGCAACTAATAGAAGAATTAGACCCTACTAAACCAGTTTAGTGAGGTCAGTTGGCTTGAAAAAACATAACAATAGCAAATAGATGGGCGGAAATGGTGTTGAAGCTACCTTTGCGTTAACCACGTAAAGGCAGGTTTATCTTGCCCTTCAAAACTGCGCAGCCCCAAAGTGCCAAGGTTGCTGGCAAAGCAGGGGTTTGAAGCGCCGTAATAGGCCTGATAATAGGCGAGATCAACGGCAGGGCGGTCATGCAGCCACACCAGCATCACCAGCGGAATTTTGGCGCGTCGGGTTTCAAGCGCACCCAAAAGCGCTTGGAAATTACGGGTTTGCAGTGCTTCACCGGCCCCGCAGCCACCAGAAGGGTGATAGCCTGTTGGCGATGCCTAAGGTTTGCGCGTGGGCAGGGCTGGCAAGCAGCAGCCCAAGGGCTGCGAGGGGTTTATACATGTTGGTCCAAGAGGATCGGGTTGCCATCTGGGTCTTCCAGCATAATGCTGGCAGGGCCAGCGCTGCCTTCCGCTTGGCTCAGCAGGGTAAGCCCCTCGGCCAACAGGGTTTTTTGGATGTCTCGAATGTCGTCAAATTCGTCCAGCACGCTGGCATTCTGGTCCCAACCAGGGTTAAAGGTGATCATGTTTTTATCAAACATACCGTGGAAAAGGCCAATAACGATATGGTCATTTTTTATAATGAGCCAGTTGTCTTCGACCTTGCCTGTGGTTTCAAAACCAAGCTTTTCGTAAAAGGTTGTGGAGGCAGACAGGTCTTTGACCGCGAGGCTGATAGAAAAGGCACCGAGTTTCATTTGCATACTCCCTGATTGTTATGATTATGGAGTTAGCCTAGCTATAATAGCCTATCCGTCAAGCATCCCCCTTGAGAGGCGGGC
>JAJRRX010000028.1 GCA_024279075.1 Alphaproteobacteria bacterium
CGATTGCCAATGGGCGGGGTTGGCGAGCATCAGAGCCTCCATCACCTCGGGCAGATTTGTTTCAGGGTTTAGGGCATCCAACACATAAAGCGCTTGGCGGTAAGCATGGGTGAGGGCAGGGCCAACCTTATGAATAGCAAAACCCATTTCGGCCAGTGCCGGATACGCACCGG
The DNA here is from genome assembly GCA_024279075.1 of Alphaproteobacteria bacterium. Taxonomy (GTDB): domain Bacteria; phylum Pseudomonadota; class Alphaproteobacteria; order Rhodobacterales; family Rhodobacteraceae; genus UBA3077. Next base: position 174 of record JAJRRX010000028.1, read on the forward strand.
GGTGCTGGTAATCAGTAGAGTGGGCCTCAAAACAAAGGCCTGCATGCGGGGCCAACATGGCTTTAAGCGCGGGGTTACCGCCCTCGGGCAGGTGTTGCACCTCTGTCGGAGAAAACTCTACGCCGGGCTGCACAACCAACGCCACGATGCGCGGTTTGGCCTCGGGAATGCCCGCCGCCTCAAAAGCTTTGAAATGCGCTTGCAGCGTGGCCTCGGCGGCTTCAGGGCTAGTGGGGGTAACCGCCTCGCCATCGCCATGCGCGCCGCCGGGGGGCGGCACTTCGGTGCCAACCATGTAGCTAAGCTTGGCGGGATCGGGCGCAATGGCCTCACATACTTTGGCCAGTTGAGCGGCACGGGCGGCAGAGATGGCATCGCCCACTTGGGCGGGCTCGCCTTGGCAGCCTTCGGAGCAATCTAGGTGGATTTTGGTAAAGCCTGCACGGACATAATCCGCCACGAGGGTTTCGGCTTTGGCCATCGCGCCCGCAGCAGGGCTAGCGCGCCAAACTTGCGGGCCAAGGTGATCGCCGCCAAAAATCAGGTTTGCAGTATCAAAGCCGCTTATTTTGGCGATGCCCTGCACAAAGCCCACAAAATCAGCGGGCTTCATGCCTGTATAACCGCCAAATTGGTTCACCTGATTACTGGTTGCTTCCACAATCAAGGGCCGCCCAAGCGCCCCCGCCAGCCGCATCGAGGCTTCCAGCACCATTGGATGGGCCGAGCAAACTGAGGGCAGCGCGGTGGCATGGCCGGCGCGATTTTCGGCAATGGTTTGGCGCAAAAAATCATTCATGCAGCTTGCTCCTGCATAGCCAGCAACGCCGCGCCACGGGTGCCGCTGCTATCGCCGAATTTGGCTTTAAGGATGGTTGGTGGCGTGGTCGCTTTGAGCAGCACCGGTGGCAAGGCGGCGGCAAGGCGCTCAACCAGACGATCAATGTTGGAAAGCCCGCCGCCAAGCACAATGCAATCAGGGTCGAGCGTGCATTGCAAGCTGGCAATCAACGCCGCGACGATCTCTAGCCATGCGGCAAACACTTCGCCATTTTCAGCGGCAATCTCCGCTGGGCTGCGCTTTGCCCCCTGCAAATGCTGCCCCAGTTTTACCATGCCCGGCCCCGAGGCGAGGGTCTCAAAACAGCCTGTGCGCCCGCAGCCGCAAGGCAAAAGCGGCAGGCCCAGCTTGGCCGGTAAAGGCAAATGCCCAACCTCGCCCATTGCCCCGCCGCGCGTGGTTACCAAGCGGCCATTCAGGCAAAACCCGCCACCAATACCGGTGCCCAAAATAAGGCCAAACATTGCGCCGTAAGCCCGCCCCGCGCCAAGTTGGGCTTCTGAGAGCGCAAATAAATCACAATCATTGCCAAAGCTGGCGGGGCGAGCGATGGCGTTGAGAATATCGGCGCGCATGGGCTTGCCGCTGGCGGGCAAGTTGGCTGTAAAGGCCAGCCCCGTGCCTGCATCATGGCGCCCCGGCAGGCCGATACCGACAGGCACGCCCCCCAGCCACACCGTCTGCGCCGCGATCGCCTCGATGATCGCTTGATAGGTGGCGGGCGTCTCCACCCGCCGCGTTTCGACCGCTTGCCATTTGGCATCAAACAAGCTGGCCTCTATTTTGGTGCCGCCCACATCTATCCCGCCCGCAATCATAGCGCCTCCGGCGTGTGCAGGGTCACACCGCTCACCACACGGGTCAGCGTGCCACGGCCCTTAAAAGGGTCGTCAATATTCAAGCCCAGCGAGTCGGACCACGTGACCGCCAGCGCTTGCGCAAACAGCACATAAAGCACCGCATCGGCGGCGTCATTTCCTGTGCGAGGTATCGCGATATCCCCGTTATCACCGAGGCTCAGGACCGTTTGTGGCCCAAATTGATCCCGAACCTCGGCGGCGAGATCCCTGTCATATTGCCCTGTAAGAGCATGGTTAGACAGGAATACGAATACTTTTGTATCGGCATTAACGAACGACTTCGGCCCATGCCGAAAGCCAAGATTGCTGTCCCAAATCGCAGGGATATCCCCCGCCGCCAGCTCCATAACCTTAAGCGCTGCCTCCCGTGCGGCCATCGCCAGCGGACCAGAGCCAGTGAACACGGCGCGGGTTGGGCGCGGCATGGTTTGGGCGGCCTCAAAGTAGCTCGGCAGCAGCACTTCGGCGCGCGCGGCTAGGCTGATGAGGTGGGCAGCCGGCATAGCGTCGAGCAGGATGAGCGCGGTCAGCAGCATGGTGGAGTAACTCGACGTCATCGCAAAGCCCTCATCATGCGTGGCGGCTGGGAGGGTGATGGTTTTTTGGTGCTTGGCAGGGCGGGTCGCGAGCGCACTTTTTGCGTTGCAGGTGATGTTGAGGCGCGGGGCGTTAGGCAGAAATTGATCCAACAAATCAAGCGTGCCGAGGCTCTCGGCGCTGTTGCCGGAGCGGCCAAAAGAGATGACAAGCGGGCGCAGGCCTTTGCGGAAGTAATTTTGCGGGCAGGCGACCAGATCGGTGGTGGCAATGGCGCGAATGCGGCGGGGATCGGTGGGCCGCGCGGCGGCAATCAGGTCGCCAATATAGGCCGAGGTCCCCGCCCCACAAAGCCAGATTTCATCTGGGTTTTGGCTGGTGATCCACGCCTGAAGCCCCGCCAGTTGCGGGCCAAATTCAACCTGCCAAGCGCGCCAAATGGCGGGTTGCTGCATGATTTCCTTATAGGTCGCGCTGCTCTGCATCTAAATGGTATCCGTGATTTTGGCGAGGGTTTCGGGGCTGTCCGGGTCCATCCCGAGGGCTAGTGTGAGGTCGTGGACAACGGGGTAAAGTGTATAAAGCAGCAGGGCGGCAGCGCTGGGCGGGCTAGCTTGTGCCACGCCAAGATCAGCCGGGGAAATGCGGAAAACGGGGGTGTTTATGGCTTTGAAACGAGCTTCGGCGAGGTTGAGGCTATCCTGAATTTCTGGCTCCAAAGTGTCCAAAATAAGCACCGTTAGCGGCTTGGTGGCGAGCTGGAGCGGGCCGTGCAGCACTTCCGAGGCCGAGTAGGCTTCGGCGTGCAGCGCGGCGCATTCCTTGAACTTCAGCGCAATTTCTTGCGCGGCACCAAAGCCACAGCCGCGCCCGATGACAAACACCGAATCCGAGGCCTTGAGGGCCGCCACCAGCGCAGGCAGCGTGGGCAGGGATTTCCCCTCCACGCCGGCCATCGCCTTGGCTGCCGCTTTGCAACTTTCAAGGTAGTCTGGCACCATGCGCCCGAGCAACGCCATGCCCGCCGCCACCGTGCAGATCACCGATTTGGTCGCCGGAATCGCCAGCTCTGGCCCGGCGCCCATATCAATGCAAATATCCGCCACCTTACTGGCCTTCGATCCCGCCGTGTTGGTGATTGCGACTGTATGCCCACCGCGTGCTTTCACGCCCTCAATGGCGCGCACAAGGTCCGAGCTGCCACCGGATTGGCTGATCACGAGGCCTGCCGCGCCGGACATATCCACGCCCTTGCCAAGGCTGAAAACTGAGGGTGGTAGAGTGGTCATTGGTTTGCCGAGCTGGCGCATGAACTCATAAGACAGGATGTTCGCCGCCGCGTCCGAGCTGCCCCGCGCGATGGTGTAAATCGCGCCGGCCTCGCAGAGCGGCGCGACGTTGAGCGCGCTCAGGTCACGCGCCAGCATGGCCACATAGCGCGCCGGTGCTTCGTTGATTTCAGAGCGCATCAACGCGCCCACTTTTTTGGTCATGCCGTCCGCCATTATCTCAAGTTATAGCTGTCAAATTTTTCCCAATAGGGCGCAAGGTCCACGATCTTTCCCGTCTCGCGGCTTTCATCTATAGCGATAGCGGCAATCCCTGCCACCATCGCATCCACCACGCCCACGGGCAGGCTTTCATTGCGGCCTTTCAGGTGGGCGACAATATCCTCGACCATCATTTCATCGGCCCCGTAATGCGCGCCGAGCAGGCCTTGGTCATCGGCATAGTTTTTGTCTTCCAGCCGCTTTGAGGTCCGCGCATCGGTCACCTTAAAATACCCGCGCACAAAGTCGCCCTCGGCCATGCCTTTGGCGCCCATCACACAAAAGCGCCTGTGCTCGTCTGGCACGTTGGTATTGGTCGAAAAACTCATGCTCGCCCCGCTTTCAAACTCCACGATGGAGGTTTGGTTATCGACGATATCGGCATCAGCGGTGAACGGGTCCTCCACCCCCTCCCAGCGCGTGCCTTTCACGTGATACACGCTATCATCAACGCCAGCTTCGGGCTTGTGCTTCGGGAGAAAGGATCGCCTTGACCCGAAGCTGGCGACGCGCATTGGGCGCGACTCGGTAACCATGTTGTAAACATCAAGATCATGGCAGCATTTTTCCAGCATAAAGCCGCCGGAATACTCTGATTTGCGCCGCCAATCGCGCATGAAAAACGCGCCGTGGAAGGGCGCGATATACTCGGAGGCCTCGATCGAGGTGATCGGGCCAATCTGCCCCGCCTCCAGCGCTTTTTTCAGGTCCCGCACGTGCTGGGAATAGCGCAGCACAAGGCCGATGATCACGCGATCAGTGCCGTATTTTTGCAGGAGTTCGGCGAGCTTAAACGTGTCTTCAATGGTGGTGACCACTGGCTTTTCGGCAAAAATACGCACGCCCGCCTCTAGGCCGATGCGGATATGCTCTAGGTGCAGGAAGTTTGGCGAGCCTACGAAAAGCAGGTCGGCCTTTACCTCGGCGAGCATCTCGGCAAGCTCAGTGTAACGGGGAATATCGCCACCCTCGGGCCAGTCTTCCAGATCATCGCGCGGGTCGTAATAGCCCACGAACTCAATCTCCGGCATGTGCTTTTTCATGATGCTCAAAACATGGGTCGAGCGCAGCCCCATTCCGCAAATTGCAATACGCATATTCGCCTCCTAAACTAGGGCTGGCAGCTTTTGCCGCGTTAGTGCCACGCCCGCTTTGGTGAACACATGGCAGTCTTCTGGGTTTACGCCGAGCGGCACCACATGGCCCTCTTTGATCGGCGCTTCGCCATCCAGCGCGGCGCAGAACTTTGTGCAGCCTGCAACGCCACCATAGGTCATGGAAACGCCGCCAAGGCGCTCCAGAATATCCACCGTGATGTTTAGCACGCCTGCCTCGGGGGCATAAAATACATGCTCGGGGCGGATGCCGACTTCGACACTGTCGCCGACTTTGGCGCCCGCTGTGTCAACAGGCAGCACCATCGGCACATTGCCCTCAAGCGTGACTTCTAGCCCGCCGTTCAGGCCCGTGACCTTGGCGTCAATAAAGTTCATGCTGGGCTGGCCGATGAAGGAGGCCACGAATTTGGTTTTGGGGGTATGGTAAAGTGCCATCGGGGTATCGAATTGCTCGACCTTGCCGCCGTTGAGCACCACAATCCGGTCGGCCATGGTCATGGCCTCAATCTGGTCGTGGGTCACGTAAACCATGGTGGCTTGCAGGTCTTTATGCAGCTTGGAAAGTTCGACGCGCATGTCGCCGCGCAGGGCGGCGTCGAGGTTGGAAAGCGGTTCATCAAACAGGAAAATCTTGGGTTTGCGCACAATCGAGCGGCCAATCGCCACCCTTTGCCGCTGGCCGCCAGAAAGCGCGCCGGGCTTGAATTGCAAGCGTTCCTCCAGCTGCAAAATGCGGGCGGCTTCCATCACGCCGTCGTCTATTTCTTTCCAGCTTTTCTTCTGCACCCGCAGCGGAAACGCGATGTTTTCATAAACCGTCAGGTGCGGATACAGCGCGTAGCTCTGGAACACCATCGAGATGCCCCGCTCAACAGGGTGAGCCTCGGAAACATCATCACCATCGATGATAATATGGCCATCTGTAGCCATTTCAAGCCCTGAAATAATCCGCAGCAAGGTGGATTTTCCGCAGCCCGAGGGGCCAACGAACACCACAAATTCTTTGTCATTGATCGCCAGATCAATATCAAACAGCACCTGCGTGGCACCAAAGGATTTATTGATATTTTTAAGGTTTAAAGTCGCCATAATACCCTCGGGAATGCAGGTGAATGCGGGCGGATTGCGCCGCCCGCAAATAGGTTACATGATGTCTGCCAGCTCTTCGCCAGCAATGGTCACGAGGTTGTCCACGGTGTCATCCTCAAGCACAATCCCTTGGATCATGTTGACAAAAACAGCCTGAAGGCCCTTCACATCGGTCACCATTGGCTCTGGGCCGCCGCGCGAAATACCTGCGGTGAAGATCTCCCAGAAATCGTCGCCGATGTAATATGGGTCTTCAAAGCCGAGCTTTTCATATTGCAGAATGGGCGTTAGGCCCCAGCTGCTATCAAGGTCATATTGCGCTTCACCAGAGGTTAGCGCTTGCGCCAGCTTCATGGAAAGCTCTTCAACTCCTGTGCCGCTAAACACGGCGATGGAGTCAGTGATCAGAATAGTACCATTGTCGCCATTCGGGCCGCGCGGCACCGGCACGATCATCTGGTTGATCTCTTCGTTATGCTGACCACGACCCCATGGGCCGTTGACATACATAGCGATTTTGCCGTCGTTAAACAGGTCTTTCAGGCTGTCACGCTCCCAAGCCGTTGGGCCTTCTTGCGAAACCGTTGCAAGCTTGCCGAAAAATGCCAGCGTTTCGCGGGTTTCAGCGCTATCCAGCATGCCTTCGCCTGTTTCAGCGTTGATCACCTGACCACCGTTTGAATAGAGGTAGTTCAGGAACTGGTGCATGGTGTTGTCAAAATCCTTGGCGGCAAGGCCATAGCCAGCCACGCCTTCACTCCCCGAGGCAGCCGAAACGGCGGCGGCGAGGTTATAAAGATCATCCCATGTTTCGGGCGCAGCGCAGGTTTCCCCAGCGGCCTCAATCACGTCACAGTTCATATAAAGCGCTTTGGTCGAAAACGCATGCGGGATGCCCCAATATTGGCCGCCATTAGAAACGGTCGCCAAAACGCCGGGCTGGTAAGCGGCAATGGCTTCGTCGCTGAGTGTTACAGGCAGAATCAAGTCATTCTCAGCCAAAAGCGCCAGTTCGCGTGAGCCCATATAAGCCAAGCCCGGTGCATCGCCCGCAGCAGCCAAAGTTTTAGATTTGTCTTGGCAAGTGCCCCAAGGCACAGGCTCGGCATTCACGGTTACGCCCGGATTGTCCGCCTCAAACTGCGTAATCACAGTCTGATCGGCCTCGCGGATTTCACCGCCACACATGATCAGGTGCACTTCTTGCGCCTGCGCCATGCCGCCCGCTGCCAGCGCAATGCCGCTTACGGTTAGGGTTGCTAATATTTTCTTCATTTCTACGTTCCTCCAGTTGGTAGAATTTTGCGACCTTATGGTCACTCTTTTATGGCCCCCGCTGTTAACCCAGCGATTAAGAACCGCTGCATAAACAGGAAGATCAACATTACGGGCAACACGCCCACCAGCGATGCAGCCATCATCTCGTTCCAGACCACATCCTGATATCCGATAAACTCAAAAACCCCCGCCGGCAGCGGCATGTAATCACTGTTTTGGTTAAACGTGATCGCAAACAGGTATTGCTGGGCGTAAGCGCCGATAAACACCGACA
>JAJRRX010000029.1 GCA_024279075.1 Alphaproteobacteria bacterium
CGATTATGCGCCATTGCTGCTGGAAAACCAGGAAGCTGGTAATTTTTCGGTATCGCTCCGGCCAGAAATCGCCATGGGCGTGTTTTCGTTTAACGTAACATCGGAAGATCTGGCAAAACGCGCCGTATTTAACGATGTGCGTTTCCGTCAGGCTATGTCTGTTGCTATGAACCGCGACGAGATCAACGAAGTTGTTTACTTTGGTCTTGGCGAGCCGCAGCAATATACCGCCTTCTCGCCGCTGCCAAGCTTTGTGACCGAAGAAATGTCACAATCTTATGCGCAGTTTGACCCGGCTATGGCGAATGCTTTGCTCGATGAAATCGGCATGGTAGACGTTGACGGCGACGGCATGCGTGAGTTGCCGAACGGCGATACGCTGGTGCTTAACATGCAAGTGGCGACCCAAGGGATCTCGATCAAACTGGTTGAGCTTGTGGGCCAAAACTGGCGCGAAGTTGGCATCAACAGCACTGTGAAAGAAGTGACAACCGACGAATACCGGTCGGCACAGTCGTCAAACCAGCTTGACGTGATGATGTATGCGAAAGGTCAACCTTTGGCGGTGATCCTCGGCAATTCCGAGGTGTTCCAGCCCCCGTTTGATAACTACTTCAACATCCGGACCGGCATGTTGTGGGGTGAGTATATCGACACTGACGGCGCATCAGGGGTTAAACCACCCGAGTATGTGTATACGATGATGGATGATATCAACGCGTTCCAAGGGGCTATTGCTGGCTCTGACGAGTCCAATGCCATTGGCGCCCGTCTGGTGCAATCGGTTGTTGATAACCTGTTGTTCATCGGCACCGTAAAAGCGGTTGCTCCGATTTATTGGAACAATGATCTGAAGAACATGACCGAGTTCCAAACCCAGTCCTACGCTTATTACCGGACATACCCTTACCGCGCCACCCAGTGGTGGTTGGACGAATAATCCAGCGGAATTGGTTTAAAATAACGGCGGGCAGCCTTGGTTGCCCGCTGTTCAATAAAATACTGACCGGCAAACGGCCAGAGCATGAAATGCCGGGAGACAGATAAGAAATGCTGCAATTTGCGAAATTTGTGACCATTCGCGCGGTGCTGGCCGTGCTGACGCTAGTGTTAGTGTCCTTCATCGTGTTTTCCCTGATGGAACTGGTGCCCGGCGATTGCGCCGAGCGTTATATTGCCTTCAAAAACTCCCAAGGCGCGGTGATTACCCCCGCCGATATTCAAATAGAGCGCGTTCGTCTCGGGCTAGACCAACCCTATGTGCAGCGCTGGGGCTCATGGATCCTCAATGCTTTTCAGGGCGAATTTGGCGATAGCTGCATCCTGCGCGTTAACATTGCCCAGCTTCTGGGGCAAAAATTCTGGCTCAGCCTTGGCCTGTGCCTCTCCGCCTTGTTTCTTGCTTATGCCATAGCCATTCCAGTTGGCATTCTGGCTGCCACGTCCAAAAATGCCGCTTTGAACAACGGCTTGCGTCTTGTTAGCTACCTTGGTCTGGCCTTGCCAAACTTCCTGCTGGCCCTGATGATCATGCTTTTCTCGACTATTATGTTTGGGGATAGTCTCACCGGCCTGTTCTCTAAAGAGTTTCGAGATGCCGCATGGTCTTACGCCAAGGTAAAAGATTTCCTCGGCCATGCGTGGCTACCGGTGTTTATTCTGGGCTGGTCTGCCACCGCCTTTGCCATTCAAACCGTGCGCGCCCTGATGTCTGACGAGGTTGGCAAGCTTTACGTAACCGCCGCTGAGGCGCGCGGGGTTTCGGGCTCCAAGCTCCTGATGCGCTATCCGGCCCGCCATGCGCTCAGCCCGATCATCAATTCGCTAGGCTTTGACCTAAACCGGATTTTTAACGAGCTGCCGATTGTGGCGCTTATTTTAACCCTCACCGAAGCTGGATCATTGCTAATAGAGGCCTTGGCCCGCTCCAATGACCAGCAACTCGCAGGCGCGATCATATTCATGCTCACCGCCGCCATTGTAGGGATAAATTTCGTGACAGATATAATATTAGCCCTGACTGACCCCCGCATTCGCCGGAGTATTGTAGGATGAGTGATGTGACCGATACGACTGTCGACCAAAAGCAAAAAGAAGCCTATTTCACCGCCTCGCAAGGGCAGCTGATCTGGCAGCGTTTTAAGAAAAACGAATCGGCCCTTATCGGGGCGTGGGTGCTGATACTCCTCATTCTATCCGGCATATTTGCCCCCTTCCTCACGCCCTATGACCCAACCATCGCGGGCCGCGATAAAGACTACTTAAACGGCGCGCCACAAATCCCGATATTTTGGGATGAAAACGGCTTTTCAGCGCGGCCCTTTGTATATACGCAAGAGCGAACCCGCTCGATCAAAACAAATTTTCGCTGGGTGACAGAGGTAAAAACTGGTCTGGAAGACCGCCGCTATATCACCTTTTTTAGCGAAGGCACGCCTTACACTTACTTGGATTTTAACATAAACCTGCCCGGCGAAGCGCTAGATTTCCGCATTCCGGGGATAGAGTTCAACACCCATCTTTTTGGCGTCGATAAAGGCATGATCCATATTTTCGGCACGGATTCGACCGGAAAGGACATTTATTCCCGCACCCTGACCGCGATTAAAACCTCAATGGCGGTAGGCACCATCGGCGTGATGATCGCCTTTGTGCTCGCCCTGATTATTGGCGGTGTCGCGGGCTATTATGGCGGCATGATAGACGCGGTGGCGCAAATGATAACCGACACCGTAAAAACCATCCCCAGCATCCCGCTTTTTATGGCCCTCGCCGCCTTTATTCCCGATACATGGAGCGCAGAGGCGAGGTTCTTTTTCATATCCATGGTCCTCGGTCTGATCGGCTGGACAACCCTAGCGAGGCGAATACGAACACACCTTCTCTCTGAGAGGAATCAGGAATATGTATTGGCGGCCCAGCTTTGCGGCGCGCCCCCGAGGCACATCATTCGCAAGCACCTTTTGCCAAGTTTCACCAGCTATATCATCGTTGATCTGGTCATCTCGTTTCCGTACATGATCCTGTCAGAAACCGCGCTCAGCTTCATTGGGCTTGGCCTAAAAGACCCGGTAAATTCGCTTGGGGTCATGCTGCAAAACGTGACCAGCGCTGATGTGCTGCTAAACTATCAGTGGTATTTCATCCCCGTTCTCTTCTTCATTGTCCTCGTGTTGGCTTTTGTATTCGTCGGTGACGGCTTAAGAGATGCCGCCGATCCTTACTCGGATTCAAAATAATGACGCGCCTCCTAGACCTAGAAAACCTGACTCTCCAGTTTGATACGGATGAGGGCAGAATTACCGCGATTGAAAACATTTCCTTCACGCTTGAAGCCGGCGAGGTTATGGGCCTTGTGGGCGAGAGCGGCTCGGGCAAATCAGTGACCGCCAAATCCATCATGAAGCTAAACCCGCATAACGCGATTTATAGCGACGATACCAAAATCTCGCTGCACCTTGAAGATGGCGAGATCGAGATCATGAGCCTGCACGGCTCAAAAGAGCTTAAGGTTATTCGTGGCGGCGCCATTTCGATGATTTTCCAAGAGCCAATGGCCAGCTTTGCCCCCGCCATTACCATTGGCGACCAAATGGTCGAGCAGCTGCTGATTCACACCGATATGAACAAAAAACGGGCCAAGGAATGGTCAATCGAGATGC
>JAJRRX010000030.1 GCA_024279075.1 Alphaproteobacteria bacterium
GTGATCAAATTAACGTGTTTTGAAAGCGCGCGCGCCCAAGCTTAGGCTCCAACATGAAACCAGATTGGAGCCAGCTATGAGTGAAACAAAACCGAAAATTTCCGTGCGCGAAGGCGGGCCACTGATTGCCAAAAATGTTGATGTTTTTCTGTTGCCTGATGGCAACACAGCCGAGGCAAAACCCATCCTTGCGCTCTGCCGCTGTGGCCACTCCAAAAACAAGCCTTATTGCGATGGTAGCCACAAAGAGGCGGGTTTTAAGGGGGCCAGCCAAGATGTGGAGGCGCGGGATAAGATCTATACCTATGAGGCTGATGGCATTCGTATCTCGTATAACAAGCTGCTTTGCTCCCATGCTGGCGAGTGTAACATGCGCGCCGCCTCGGTTTTTGACCCCACCAAAAAGCCGTGGGTTCAGTTTGCCGCAAGCGATCTTGAAAAGCTGCGCGAGGTGGTGTCTGCCTGCCCGTCGGGTGCCTTAAGCATTGAAATAAAAGACCAAGCGCGAGACTGGATGCGCGGTGATACAGTGGAGATCAGGGTTGAGAAAAACGGCCCGTATCGGGTGAAGAACGTAGCGATTGACGTGCCTTACTGGGCCAAGGGGCAAAGCGCGCAAGAATACGTGCTGTGCCGCTGTGGCTTGTCAGGCAATAAGCCGTTTTGCGATGGCACCCATGTAGATGCCAAATGGCGTGAGGACACTTAGTCCTTCATCCACTCCCAAGGGCGGGCAAAATCGCCTAACACTGCGGTAATCGCTTCATCCGTAATGGATACATCTTCGGTTTTTACCTGCGCCACCAACCCGCGCTTTTTATCCTCAACCGCCAATGGCACCGTAGCATCCAGCCCTGCTTTTTGAAGCGCCGCGGTGTAAACCCGCGCGATGGCGAGCTTGCGAAGATCGTTTTTCAATATCTTGCCGACAGCCGTTTTTGGCAACTCGTCCAGTATTTCCACATATTTTGGCCGCGCCGCCCGCTCTTCCACATGCTCTTTCATATGGGCGATAAGCTCTTCTTCTGTCACCGTTGCGCCACCGACAAGTTCAACATATACACAAGGGATCTCGCCTGAATGGGCATCGGGCTGGCCAATGGCCCCCGAAAGCGCAATCGCAGGGTGGCTGGCAAGGGCCTCTTCAATTTCAGCAGGGTCTATATTATGGCCGCCTCGGATAATCAAATCCTTCGCGCGGCCTGTTATCCAGAGGAATCCGTCACTATCTATCCGGCCGAGATCACCGGTGCGCAGATGGGTGCCATTGGCAAACAGGCCCTCGTTTTTCTCGGCTTCCACATAGGTATTGCCGACAAAAACCCCAGGATTTGCCACGCAAATTTCACCGATTTGGTCAAGCTCCCGCTCGGTATTCACGCCGCCCTCTGGGTCGCAATCATAGATTTTCACATCAGAATAGGGGAACGGCAGCCCCACCGAGCCGATTTTGCGCTCGCCCGCTACGGGGTTAATCGAAATCAAGCACGTGGCTTCGGTCATGCCGTAGCCCTCCAGAATGCGCACGCCAGTGGCCTTTTCAAATTTCTTAAACAGCTCCACCGGCAGCGGGGCAGAGCCGCAGAGGGCATATTTCAGGCTGGAAACATCGGCATTAACCTCGCGCTGCATCAGTGCGGCCACCGCCGTTGGCACTGTTACCATAAAGCTGGCTTTATGGCGCTCGATCAGCTTCCAGAAATTGTCAAAAACCCCATCACCGCGATAGCCTTGCGGGGTGGGCATAACCATTTGCGCGCCCGAAGCCATGCAAGCCATGAGTATCGGATAGGCCGCAAAAACGTGGAACATTGGCAGCGGGCAAAGCAGCACATCTTTATGGGTGAGAATCTGGAACTCGGCACACCAACCGTTATAGATCATCCCTGAAAATTTGTGCTGCGCCACCTTGGGCATGCCCGTTGTACCGCCCGTATGGAAATAAGCCGCAACCCGGTCCTCCGCCGCCTCGACCCAGCCCAACGTTTTGCTTTGCTTGTCAGCTTCCGTGTTAAAATTCAGCACCTTAGCGGCGTGTTTGGCCTCAACTTTAGGCCGCAAAAGCGGAATAAGCCATGCGAGTGGCGGCTTGAGGTAGCGCTTGAGGTCGACCTCCAAAATCGTTTTTACATTCGGGGCCAGCGCCACGGCCTCATTTACCAGCTGCGCCACTTCAGTTTTGGGGAATGGCGCCAGTGTAACCACCACTTTCGCCCCTGTTTCCCGCAATATAGAACCAATTTGCTCGGCTGAAAGCAAAGGGTTAATCGGGTTTACGATGCCAGCAGTGGAGCCAGCAATAAAGGTCAACACCGCCTCGTTACAGTTAGGCAATATATAAGCAACCACGTCCTTTTCGCCCACATCAAGGCTGCGAAATAGGTTGGCGCATTGAGCTGTGCGCTCGCGCAGGCCGGTCCATGTAAAAGTTTCCTCAGGGTCGCTTGGCCCCGATTTAAGCATAAAAGTCAGCGCTTTTTGCTGCGGGAATTTATCGGCGGTTTGGGAGAGCAGCTCAAACAAAGTGTTGGCGCTCCAGCGGCCCGACACGTCCATTTCCTGCTCTACGGCGATTTTCTCTTTAATTGATGCAACTTCCACGCTTCATTCCTCCAGTTTTTCAAGAGGATAACGTAAAAGCGGTTCAGAGCAAGAAAAACATTA
>JAJRRX010000031.1 GCA_024279075.1 Alphaproteobacteria bacterium
AGGGCATTGATATCACCGTGATGAACCCGCACAGCGGCGCCTTTTATGCGAATTTCTTGCAAAGCCCCGTTTTGCACATCCGCAATGAGGCCAATTTCGCTTGGTCGCCCCATATCTGCCCCTTGCGAAAGCGCCACGTGCGTTTGGCCCTCGGGCAGGGCGTTGGCGGCTAGGAGTTGCGCGGCCAAAATGGCACTGGCAGAGCCGGTTGCGGGGTCCTCTGGCATGCCATGCTCGGGGGCAAACATGCGGGCAGCATAGCCCGTGCCCTCAGGGCAATATAGATAAACCGATTGAGTTTGGGCCTTTGCTGTCATTTCTAGCCAACTGCCGCTAGGGGCGGCTTTGGTAAGCGCAGCTCGTGTTGCAACAGGGATATAAAGGAAATCCGGCCCGCCTTTCCAGTGCATCGGGGCGTGGGTGCCAAAGCCGATATCCGCCAGTTCCAAGCCAAGCGCAGCGGCGGCCTCATAAGGGGGCGGCGGCGCGCCTGCCGCGATTTCAGGCAAAACGGGGGCGACGAATTCGGCCGTGATATTTGCCCCTATGCGCACCACTTTTACAGGCACCAAACCAGCGACCTCTTCCAAGGTGATTTCGCATTCAAAATCGCCTTTATGAGCCAGCTCCGCCAAAAGGATCGCACATCCAATCGTTGGGTGGCCAGCAAAGGGAAGCTCGCAGGCAGGGCAAAAAATTCGCACTTTGGCGGTATGAGCCAGGTCCTTTGCTGCATGCACAAATATAGTTTCCGAGAGGCTAAATTCGCGGGTGATGGTTTGCATTTGGCTATCACTTAGCTTGTCTGCAGCCAGAACAACGGCCAATGGGTTGCCGGTGAATGGTGTTTTGGTAAATACATCTAGCACATGGTATTTGAGCATTATTAGCCCTCCTGTTTGGGCTATCCGAACGGAAATGAGGCGCTGGCGCAAGTACATTATTTTACTATTTCAGCCGCAGCTGTTGGTTTTAATAGCTTAGTGCTTAGGGGGCAGTGCGGAGCCACTCCATATGGCATGCCACCAGCTCTGTTGGTTTTCCGGCCCAGTTTTGCAGAGTTTGAATCGTTGCAGAGCGTTCATTTTTCGGCAAAGAGCTTACCCACGCATTAAGAAGGCTATTAAGGGGTTGGCTTTTTACCTTTAAATTATCGGCTCGTTGCCCGGCAGGTAATTGTGAGGTTTCAGCAACCAACTGCACTAAGCCTACAAAATAGCTGGATAAAACGGTCGAGGTTTCAACATTTAGACACGCATTCATCGCAATGTTCATTTCTGCACTGGTGGTAACGGGGTCGTTTGACATAGCGGTGGCGATGGCGGTAAGGCGCCCGTCATAGCTGGTTAAATCTGAAGACTTTATGGCGCTCAAAATGTTGGTATCGGCAGTTTCAGGCTGAACTTGTGGGGTGGGCGTTGCGGTGATGCGCGCTAGGGATTGGCGTTCGTTTGGCAACGCGCCGTTTGGCAACGCGCCGTTTATCAACCCGCCGTTTTGCGCATTGGTCTGTAAATCTTCAACCGAATCGGTGCCAGTTTCCATGAAATCATTGAAAAGATTCGCCCCGAATTCTCCAATTTTAGTGAAGTCCACATTTGCACCACCGGTCAGGTTGCGTTCAACACGGCCGTTTCCGGATACCTTAAAATTTTGTTTAACACCAAAGGCTTGCGGGTTAGATATATAAAAAATTGCCGCGAGCAATGCAAATGCTAGAAGTATAAATCGCATTTTTAGTCCTAATCTTATAACCAATTAGGTTATAGTGTCATAAAACTTACGAAAATATTTAGGAAAACAGGTTGGTGGTTAACGTTACCCCAATAGTGCTCAAAAAGCTAGCAAGCAAATTTACTCATCCCTAAACAAACCGGCTCTGCTTCACCGCGGCTTCAATAAAGCTGGCAAAAAGCGGGTGTGGCTCAAACGGGCGCGATTTTAGCTCAGGGTGAAATTGCACGCCGATATACCAAGGGTGATCTTTGATCTCGACGGTTTCGGGCAGCTTGCCATCGGGCGAAATACCAGAGAACACCAGCCCTCCCGCTTCCAGCTTATCGCGATAGCTCATATCAACCTCATAGCGGTGGCGGTGGCGCTCTGAAATGGCGGTGCTGCCGTAGATTTCGGCGATCTTGGAACCTTCTTTCAGCACAGCATCATATGCCCCGAGCCGCATTGTGCCGCCTTTGTCGTCGCCCTCTGCGCGCTGAATTGTGCGGTTGCCCTCCAGCCACTCTTTCAGGTGATAAACGATCGGGGTAAAGCGTTTTTCTCCCGCCTCGTGATCAAACTCTTCCGAGCCAGCATTGCCAATGCCCGCAAGGTTGCGCGCGGCCTCGGTAACGGCCATTTGCATGCCAAGGCATATTCCAAAATACGGCACTTTATGGGTGCGGGCATAGGTGGCGGCATTAATCATGCCTTCCGTGCCACGCTCGCCAAAACCGCCGGGTACAAGGATGGCGTCAAAGCCCTCAAGGTGGGGCGTCACGTCGTCTTCGCCTTCAAAAACCTCTGAATCAATCCACTCGGCCTTAACCTTAACATGGTTTTTAATGCCGCCATGAGTTAGCGCCTCGGCGATGGATTTATACGCGTC
>JAJRRX010000032.1 GCA_024279075.1 Alphaproteobacteria bacterium
GCCATTGCGAGAATCCTCAAAAGCAAGGCACGCGCTGGCGGGCAGGCCCAACCCCGTGAGCGCCAGTTCAAAAAGATCAGGCGCAGGCTTTTTGGCCTTTACTTGCTCGCCCGTAGCCACCACCTCGAAAATCTCCTCCGGCGTTTTACCCCAGCAACAGGCGGTCAGCGCATCCACATTCGGGCGGCTGGTGGTGGTGGCAATGGCAAGGCGAATGCCCGCCGCGGCCGCCCGTTCAATCAGGTCTGCCACACCCGCGCGCAGGGGCAGATCGCCCGAGGCCAGAATCTCCACATAGCGTGTGGTTTTTTGCGCGTGCAGGTCTTTAATCCGCGCCCAATCCAATTGCGGCTCAGCGGCGCGGTGGGTGCTTTGGAATTCCTGCATCCGCTCCTTCCCGCCGGTGGTTTTGAGGAGGAGGTCATACATTGGTACGTCCCAATGCCAATCCATCCCGTTGGCCGCAAACGTGTCATTAAACGCCTGCCGATGGGCTTCTTCGGTTTCGGCTAGGGTGCCGTCTACGTCAAAAATCAGGGCTTTAGTGGCCATGGGTCAGCCTTTCAGATAGGGCGTGAGCGCCGCGAAATCGTCAAATAGGAAGTGGTGGCGTAGGTCTTTGCAGGGGGTTTTGCGGTAGCCGCCGGAGAACAGTGCGAAGGTCATGTCGGCGTTTTTGGCGGTTAGCGCGTCGGTCTCGCTATCGCCCACATAGACGGTGTTTTCCATCTCGGCCCCCATCTTTTCCATGCAGCCCAGCAGGGGTTGCGGGTCGGGCTTGTGGGTGGAATAGGTGTCACCGCCGACGACCACATCGAAGTATTTCGTAAGGTCGAGGCCGTCAAGGATGGTCAACGCCGGGGCCAGTGGCTTGTTGGTGCACACCGAAAGCTTAATGCCCGCTGCCTTCAGCGCCACAAGGCAATCCACCACGCCCGCGTAAGGCTCGGTGAGCGTAAACGGGTCAGCGTCATAATATTCGCGCATTTTGTCCACGGCTACCTCGGTAAGGGGGCGGTCATACACCCGCAGGCAGCGCTCCACCAACTTGGGCACACCGTTGCCGATAAAGCCCTCAATCGTGGGAATATCCAGCGGCGCGAGGTCATACTCGGCCAGCATTTTATTGGCGGCGGCTTGCAGGTCTGGCGCGCTGTGTATCAGCGTGCCATCCAGATCAAAAACAACAGATTTCATATCAGCGCGCCGCCTCTGCTGCTTCACGAATAGCCTTGATATTGGCCCCGTAAACCTCGGGTGTATCCACCGTGCCACCGTTAAATACAGCCGAGCCAGCCACCAGCACATCGGCACCAGCGGCGGCCATAAGCGGCGCGGTTTCGGTGGTGATCCCGCCATCAATCTCGATATGAATCGGGCGATCGCCAATCATAGTGCGCAGGTTTTTTACCTTTTCGATCTGGCTATGGATGAACTTTTGCCCACCAAAACCTGGGTTTACGGTCATGATAACGAACATATCAATCAGGTCGAGCATATACTCGATATCGCCAATTCCAGTGCCGGGGTTGAGCGCAAGGCCCGCCTTGGCACCGGTGTTGCGAATGGCCTGCAAGGTGCGGTGCGGGTGGGTGGTGGCCTCTAGATGGGCCGAAATAAAGTCAGCACCCGCCTTGGCATAGGCTTCGATATATTGGTCCACCGGCGCGATCATCAGGTGCACATCCATCACGGTTTTTACGTGTGGGCGAAAGGCGGCCACGGCGGGGGGGCCGAAGGTGAGGTTGGGCACAAAATGGCCGTCCATCACATCGACATGAACCCAGTCACAGCCTTGGTCCTCAATGGCGCGGATCTCCTGTCCGAAATTGGCGAAATCTGCCGATAGGATCGACGGGGCGATTTTAATTGAACGGTCCATGGTGGGTCCTCATTGGTTGGTTATGCGGGGCTGAGCGCAGCGCGCCAGCCGGGGTGGATGATATCGGCGTCGGCCTCGAAGCTGAGGAAGGCGCGGGCGAATTCTGGGTGCTCAGCGGCAAAGGCGATGGGGTCGGCGCGCTGGAGCCAGCAGGCTTCGGCTTGGCGCAAGGAAAGTGCGCCTGCCGTGGGGCCATCTATATGGCCAAAAGCCCCGCCGCCAGCGGCGAGGATGAAGTTGGAGTGGCCGAGGTTTTGCAGAAAAGATGGCAGCCGGAGGGCGTTTATGCCGCCCGAAACAATGGCCGCCGAGCGCTTCATGCCGTGCCAGTTTTGCTCGAAATAGGGGCCTTGGGCCACGTTTTGCGCGATCATACAGGCAATGGGGCGGTCGGCCTCGTCCCCCTCCATGCGCCCGAATCCCATGGTGCCTGTGTGGATGCCGGAGGCTCCCATCAGGCGGTTGAGTTTCATGAGGACAAAGGCGGAATAGCCGCGATTGGAGCGCTGGGAGGTGATGGCCGCGTGGCCCGCACGGTGGGCGCTCAGAAAGCCCGGCAGGGTGCGCCGCGCATGGGTGAGTGCCATGGGGCCAGCGAGGTAGGCGTCTACGTGAAAGGCGAGGCTTTCGGGGGTTTTGGCGAAGGCCGCTAGCGCCAGCTCCGCGCGCATGTCCATCTCGGCGGGGTCATCACAGGTGATGTTCATCGAGAAGATTTTGCCGGAGCCGGACTCGTCTTGCGCGCGCATCAGGGCCTCGGCCATGTGCGTCAGGGTCTCGGGCAGGGGGGCGAAGCTCTGGTGGCCTTGGGGCTGGTCGTTTTCAACCAGATCGCCGCCGAGCCAGAAGCGGTAGGCGGCATCGGCCAGCCCTGCGGGGCCAAGGCCGAGCTTGGGTTTTAGAATCGCCCCGACGATCATGCCGCTTGCAGTCTCGTCTCGGCCGAGGTGCTGCCAATGGCTGGCAATGGTGGTGGCGGGGCCGTCAAAGGCTTTCACGAAACCTTCCGGCAGGTGGAAATCGTGCAGCTTTACGGCGGCAATCTCACCCATGCCTTGGGTATTGCCAACCAAGAGGTTGAGGAAGGCGCTGACGGAGGCCTTGCAGCTTTCAATGCCAAAATCAAACAGCGTCAGCGGGAAGGCGAGTTTTACCAGCCCCGAGGCAGGGTTTGCCTCATAAGCGACCACATCCAGAGGGCTGTCATTGCCCAGCGGCACTTGGGTGCCTCGGCCACTTTCAGCGGCAAATTGAGCAACGGTGGTCAGGAAGTCTTGCCCCTCGGAAGGGGTGAGGTGGTAGGCGGCGAGCACGTGGCTCGCCGCCAGATCCGGCTCAGAAAGGGAGAGGCGTAAAAAACGATCTGCGTGATCCATTGCCCCTCCCTTCCTTAGTTTAGTGGGCTTGCGCCCAGTCGCTTAGAGCGAGCCGTCGGCGTAGCGCTTGGCCATGTCATCCAGCGGGATAACCTTGATTTTGCTGGCATTACCAGCGGCCCCAAAGCGCTCGAAACGGTCGGTTACAAGCTTTTCCATTTCGGCCATAGCGGGGATCATGAATTTGCGCGGGTCAAACTCGGACGGGTTGTCCTTGGCAACCTTGCGGAACTGGCCCGTAAGCGCCATACGGTTATCGGTGTCGATATTGACCTTGCGCACGCCTGATTTGATGCCGCGCTCGATTTCCTCAACCGGCACGCCGTAGGTTTGCGCCATTTCGCCGCCATTCTCGTTGATCAGGTCTTGCAGATATTGCGGCACCGAAGAGGAGCCGTGCATCACAAGGTGAACGTTGGGGATCTTGGCGTGAATCGCTTCAATTTGCTCCATGGCCAGTGAATCACCTGTAGGCTTGCTGGTGAACTTGTAAGCGCCGTGGGAGGTGCCGCAGGCAATCGCCAGCGCGTCAACCTTGGTTTTAGCGACAAAATCAGCGGCTTCGTCAGGGTCTGTCAGCAACTGGTCCATGCTCAGCTTGCCGGAAGCGCCAGAGCCGTCTTCTTCAGCGGCCATGCCGGTTTCCAAGCTGCCCAGCACGCCCAGCTCGCCTTCAACGGAAGCACCAACCCAATGGGCCATACGCGAAACTTTTTCGGTGATGTCGACGTTGTATTCAAAGTCAGCAGGGGTTTTCATGTCGGCTTTCAGCGAGCCGTCCATCATTACCGAGGTAAAACCGTATTTGATGGCAGACATGCAGGTCTGCTCGTTATTGCCGTGGTCCTGATGCATACAAACGGGGATGTCCGGATACATTTCGGCCAGCGCCTGGATCATGTGTTGCAGCATGATGTCACCCGCATAAGAGCGTGCGCCGCGCGAGGCTTGCATGATGACGGGCGCGTTGACTTTGGACGCGGCCTTCATGATGGCAAGGCCTTGCTCCATGTTGTTAATGTTGAATGCTGGCATGCCGTAATCGTTTTCGGCGGCGTGGTCCAGCAGTTGGCGAAGGGTAATAAGGGCCATGTTGTTCTCCCGTGTTGGGTGGCGCTTAGGCCACCCGATTGTTGGTTTTAGAGGTTGCCCATGGCAACGGCGGTATCGGCCATACGGTTGGAGA
>JAJRRX010000033.1 GCA_024279075.1 Alphaproteobacteria bacterium
CGCTTATAGCCCTGCTCTGGGCGAACCTAGACCTCATCATCCCGGTTGCCGGAGACCCGCATTATTACTTCAACCTTTACCACTACATGGTTGATTTCCCCCTCTGGGAAAACGCCCCCATCGGCGCACTAGAGGACGGCACCCGCACCCTCACCCCGCATTACCTCGTCAACGACCTCCTGATGGCGCTATTCTTCGCCATTGCAGGCAAAGAAGTGTGGGAGGCCGTGGCCCTCAAAGCGGGCTCGCTGCGCGGCAAAAAGGCCGTCACGCCACTGATCGCCACCGTTGGCGGCATGCTCGGCCCCATCGCCGTTTACCTCGGCATCGCTTATTTCCTTGGCTCCACCACGTTTGACGCCGTGGCCAATGGCTGGGCCGTCCCCACCGCCACCGATATCGCCTTTTCCTACCTGATCGGCCGCATGGTGTTTGGCGCAGGCCACCCCGCCGTGCGCTTTCTCTTGCTCCTCGCCATCGCCGATGACGCCCTCGGCCTGATTATCCTCGCCATTTTCTACCCGTCCGGCGAGCTGGCCCCGAACTGGCTCTTCCTCTCCGCAGGCGTCGCCATTCTGGTTTACATCCTCGCCAACTGGCTCCCCCGCTGGATGGATAAAGGCAAACCAGAGCGCCCCAACTCCACATGGATGCGCCAAAAAGCCAGCTTCTGGCCCTACCTCATCGCCGGCTGCGTCTCGTGGTATGCCTTCATGCGCTCCGGCATTCACCCCGCCCTCGGCCTGCTCTTCATCGTGCCCACAATCCCCCACGCAGACCGCGCCTACGGCTTCTTTTCCGCCGCCGAAACCCACCTAAAAGACCTGCTCAACTGTATCGAGCACTGGCTCAAACACCCTGTCGAAATCATCCTGTTTTTCTTTGGCCTATTTAATGCGGGTGTGCAGTTCTCGGCCATGGGCGAGGCCACATGGTTGGTGCTCGCAGGCCTGCTCATCGGCAAGCCGCTGGGCATTTTCATATTCGGCTGGATAGGCGCCCGCCCGCTGGGCTTTGGCCTGCCCGAGGGCATGCGCACCTCAGATCTCTTCGTGCTCGGCTGCGTCGCCGCCATCGGCTTCACGGTGGCCCTGTTCGTGGCCTCCGTCGCCTTCCCCGCTGGCGACATCCAGGACGCCGCCAAAATGGGCGCACTGCTCAGCTTTGCCGCTGCTGTGGTGTCGCTAATTGTGGGCATGCTGTTTCGGGTGGAAAAGAAGAGCGGCTAAACGTAGGGTGTGTGCTTTGCACGCACCAGAACGCCAGCGGTGCGTGGAGACCACGCACCCTGCAGGCCCGACCAAACGCATGGCTTACAATCACTTCTCGTTCTGTTAAGATAATCCCGTTAAGCTAAGCCATTCAGGCAAATACGTGATCAAAAATGCTCAAGTTTGAAAATGTCAGCAAGTCCTTTTGGACAGGCACCCAGCGCAAGGTCATCCTTGACCGTGCCAGCTTTACCGTGGAAACGGGGCAGTCCTTGGGCATTTTGGCGGCTAATGGCACTGGCAAAACCACCCTCATCAACATGATGGCAGGGTTGGAAAAGCCAGATGATGGCAAAATCATCCGCACTTCGCGCATTTCTTTTCCGCTTGGTTTTATGGGCGGCATTGTGCCTGAGCACTCGGCCTCAGAAAACGCGCGCTATATCGCGCGGCTATACGGGCTGGACCCGGATTATATTGAGGCTTTTTGCCGTTATCTTGTTAACATTGACGAATATTTTGATTTGCCAATGAAGACCTATTCGCAAGGCATGTCGGCGCGCGTGTCGTTTGCGTTGCTCTTGGCGCTCGAATTTGATATATATCTGATAGATGAGGGCATGCCGAGCAGCACAGATGCCGATTTCAACCGAAAAGCAGGGAATGTCCTGCATGAAAGGCTAACGAAGTCGACCGTGGTGATCGTATCGCACTCGGCTTTTATATTGGAGCGATATTGCTCTCGAGCCGCCGTGTTGAAGGACGGGCATTTGCATATGTTTGACAGTCTGGAAAAAGCTAAAGCGTTGTATGACTATGACCAGCAGTAACCAAAATGTATCCGTCACCCCGATGCCAGCGCAAAAGCCGGGCAGCGGCCCAAAACCGGGCACACCGGCCTATTTCCGCATGGCGCGGCGTAAAGCCGTGCGCATGGGGCTTAGCCCTTCTAGCGGCGAAGAAGCCGCCAAAATGTTGGAAGAACGCGGGTTTGATATAACGCGCGACCGCGTAACCATGCTGGATACCACCGCAGCGGCGCAAAACCCCGTTCCTGGCGGCCCCGCGGCAAAAGCGCCGGGGCAACCTGCGCCCGGTGGCCCCGAGGTGATTTCTGAAGAGCAGCGGCAAGCCGATATTAAAGCCATTCAACGCTCTATTGCGCGCAGGCGTAAAGCACGGTTTATCCTGATAGCCCTGCGCTTGATAATTTTTGTCGCCTTGCCAACATGGCTGGCAGGATACTACTTTTATATTGTCGCCACGCCGATGTATGAAGTTGAAAGCCAGATGGTCATCCAAAAACCTGATAGCGGCGGCTCAAGCAGTTCAACTGGCGGTTTGCTTGGGGGAAGTGGGCTTTCCAACTTGGAAGACTCGGTTATCGTACAAGGGTATCTGAATTCACGCGAAGCTATGCAAAGGCTCAACAACGAAAACGGATTTATCTCTCATTTTCAGCAAGATTTTGTTGATGATATCCAGCGCTTGCCACTGGATGTTTCAATGGAAGCCGCCTATGAAAAATACCAGAAATACGTGCAAATCGGCTATGATCCGACAGAGGGTGTTATTCGCATGTCCGTCATTGCGCTAACGCCTGAAAAGGCGGCCGAGTTTGCCCGCGCCCTTATTGGCTTTGCTGAA
>JAJRRX010000034.1 GCA_024279075.1 Alphaproteobacteria bacterium
AAGAAGGGCTTGAAAGAGACCTTTATGAGGAACGGCGCCGTAAGTGGCGCCGTTCTGGTTTTTGGCGCGGCATCGGCTTTATGGTGCTGCTGCTTGGTGGCGTTATTTGGCTGGTGCTCAGCAATGCTGAAAGCGAGTTTCCAACCGGCAAGCACATTGCCCGCATCACCATTGACGGAATTATAACGCAAGACCGCTACCGTGAAGAGGTGCTGGCGAAAATTGCAGCGGATGACGATGTGAAGGCGCTGATTGTGCTTATCAATTCGCCCGGCGGCACGGTGGTTGGCTCTGAAATCCTCTATGAAAGCCTGCGCGCTGTGGCCGCTGAAAAGCCGGTGGTAGCGCAGATGGCAGGGGTCGCGGCCTCTGGCGGCTATATCGCGGCTTTGGGCGCGGATTATATCATCGCGCGCTCCAACACGATTACGGGTTCCGTGGGGGTTATTATGGAATAC
This sequence comes from Alphaproteobacteria bacterium, assembly GCA_024279075.1. Lineage (GTDB taxonomy): Bacteria > Pseudomonadota > Alphaproteobacteria > Rhodobacterales > Rhodobacteraceae > UBA3077. The sequence continues at coordinate 459 of JAJRRX010000034.1, forward strand.
CCCGATATGAGCGGCCTTTTGGAGCAAGTCGGCGTAGAAATGCAAGTGATCCGCAGCTCAGGCATTAAGGGCGGGGTTAGCCCGTTTCGTGAGGCCAATGCTGAGGAAGTGGCCGCACAAGAAGTGATGATTGAAGAAACTTTTCAGTGGTTTAAAAACCTCGTGGCCGAACGGCGCAACCTGAGCGAAAACGCCCTTGATGACGTTACGACAGGCGGCGTGTTTTCTGGCCGGAAAGCGGTGGCAAACGGGTTGATAGATGCCCTCGGTGGAGACGCCGCAGCGCGCGAGTATCTCGAATCGGTTACGCCAACGTTAACCGAGCTTGAGGTCGAAGATTGGGCACTTGATCAGCCAGAGCCTTGGTATAACGGAGTTTTATCAACTTTATTGGGCATAAATCCGCTTCTTGAGCGTTTTTCTGCATCGGAATCGGCCCTGCTCTATTCCATAACCCGCTAAGGCGTGGCACAATGTATTTGTAGTTTGTAATAATTGTAACGGTGCTTGACGGGGCGCCTCTGCGTAGACTCGACAACTTGTAGGGGAACATAATGATAAAATCCGAACTGGTTCAGAAGATCGCCGATGAGAACCCGCACCTTTACCAACGGGACGTTGAGCGCATCGTTGGAACCATTTTTGACGAGATCGTTGGGGCTATGGCAGATGGTAAGCGGGTGGAGCTGCGCGGCTTTGGTGCGTTTTCCGTGAAAAAGCGGGATGCCCGTACAGGACGCAATCCGCGCACAGGTGAAACCGTAAAGGTAGAAGAAAAACACGTGCCGTTTTTCAAGACCGGAAAATTATTGCGGGACCGCTTGAACGGCAAGTGATCTGCGCTTATTCTAGAGAGCATGATGCGCTATATTAAATACATAATTCTGGCAGCCTTCATGGCTGGTTTGGTGTTGCTCGCCCTTGCCAACCGTGGGGCGGTTACCATTTCGGCTCTGCCTGAGGGGCTGCCTTATGCCGGTGTATTGCGCCTGCAAGTGCCGCTTTTTGCGGTCATATTTGCCGCCATCGGCGCGGGGCTTTTGCTGGGTTACTTGTTGGAATATTTCCGCGAGCATAAATACCGCCGCCAAGCCGCCGTGAAAAACCGCGAAGCCGCGGCGCTGGCCGCTGAGGTGGCGCAGCTTAAAAAGTCAAGCGGGTCTGATGAGGACGACGTTTTGGCGCTGCTTAACTAGATGCAAGTCAAAATCTGCGGGCTAAGCGATGTGGGCAATATTCAGGTGGCTGCCCGTGAGGGCGCGCGCTACATTGGCTTTGTTTTCTTTGAAAAATCCCCCCGTAATGTGAGCTTTGAACAGGCGGCTAAATTGGCGCTAAACGTGCCCCTCGGGGTGGCCAAAGTGGCGCTAACCGTGAATGCGACAGATGACTTTCTTGACCGGCTCACCGCCAAGGTGCCGCTGGATATGCTCCAGCTCCATGGCTCAGAAAGCCCCGCGCGCGTTGCCGAAATCCGCAATCGCCACGGCCTACCGGTCATGAAAGCCGTGGCGATTGCGAGCGCTGAAGACCTGCCCAATATTGCGAAATACGAAGCCGTGGCTGACCAGATTTTGGTAGAAGCCAAGCCGCCGAAAAATGCAATTTTGCCCGGCGGAAATGGCCAGCCCTTTGATTGGCAGCTGATTTCGGGCCGGACATGGCAAAAGCCGTGGATGCTGGCGGGCGGGCTGACGATGGATAACGTTGCCGCAGCTATTCGGCAAACGGGGGCCAGCCAGGTGGACCTGTCTTCCGGGGTGGAAAGCGCGCCGGGGGTGAAAGACCCTGCCTTGATAAAAGCCTTTATTGAAGCGGCGGGCGTTGTGGGCTAAAGAGGGCCAAACCA
>JAJRRX010000035.1 GCA_024279075.1 Alphaproteobacteria bacterium
GCAACAGCCAAATGGACTTTCCCTATATGGTCAGTGGCCAATTGGTGCCGGAATGGCCGTTTACGGCGGTGCCGGGGGTGGATAAACGCTTGCGCGAATCGGTGGTGATGGCGCTTTTGGCAACGCAAAACCTGCAAACGGTTTTGAAAGATAAGTGGTCCGCTCCGCTTTCTTATGAAGGCGTGCGGGCGCTTAGCCTTGCCTACCATACCCGAGATGAGGGGCGTGGGTTGTGGCTTTATTTTGCTGGTGCTTTTGCGGTGATGCTGCTGATTATCGGCTTTGCGATACGGCGCAAACCACAGGCCGCTGAGCCGGCGGATGAGCCGCAAATACCAGACCCTGAAGCAACCAAAACCATCGCTTTGTTTGACCGTTTAACCAAGCGCGAGCGTGAGGTTTTAGCGCTGATTTGTGATGGGCTCCCCTCTAAAGATATCGCTGAAAAACTTGGGGTGAGCCTGAAAACCATTGAGTATCATCGCTCGAATCTGCTGCAAAAAACCAAGGCGGGCACCACGGCCCACCTTGTGCAGCTTGCCACCCGTTTTGGCTATGACCTAGGGGATACCCTAGGTAAATAACTCAATAAACACGGGTATATCCGAGTTACGCGACCCTGCATTATGTGTGAGCCTATTGGCAAGAGCCGGGCTAGACCACGGTTCATAACATAAATAGAGGGATGTATGATGAAGCATGTTGGAACCTTCATTGCGGCGCTGGCACTGGCCAGCCCCGCAATAGCACAAGAGAACGCCGACCATAATAACGACTACCGGACATTTACCAGCGGCGGCATTGCCTATGGCCAAATCGGCGATAGCTATACCGCTGATTTGGTGATGTATCTGGCGGGCAACCAATTTATGGTGATGGAAGACCTGATCACGGATTTTCAGGGGCAAAATGCTGATATCACAAGCATTTATGTAGAGACAATCCCGCCCGGGCAAATCCTGAAAGGCCAGCTGTTGCAGCAGGGCCAGATTAACGGCGAAGATACGGCGCAAAACCCTGATCTTTATGCCAGTGTGAACCTTGGCCACCTGAAAAAGCTTTCCGCCAAAGGGATGATGGAGAACTTCATCATTTACACCCATAACAAGCTGGAGCTGATGGTGGCAGCGGGCAATCCGATGGGCATTAACGGCCCTGAAGACCTTGCGCGCACAGACCTCGTGCAATCCCACCCGAACCCGCTGACCGAAGGGATTTTCAAATTCTACGGCTCGCAAATGTTGCGGGACCTCGGGATTTATGAGCAGGTGACTGGCAATGCCGAGTGCAAAAGCTGCTGGGCGGTTGAAGGGCAAACGTGGTTTACCGCCCGCCACCACCGCGAAACCCCGCAGCGCATTGAGGATGGCGAGGCCGATGTTGGCATCGTTTGGACCACCGAAGTGGTGTATGCCGAAGCGGAAGGCCGCGGCGTGGAAGGCGTGGCGATTGAAGCACCGCTGAACCAGCAAAGCCGCGTGGGCTATGCCATTGGCGCGCTAACGGCTGGCCGCAACCAAGAAAATGCTCAGCGCTTTCTGGATTATCTCGGGACGGACGGCGCTCAGGCGATCTATGCGTCGCACGGGTTTATTACGGCCACCACAGAAGAGTTGGCATTGAAGCCTTTACCGGCTGCTAATTAATGAATAGGGCGCAGGAGGCTGCACCCTTTAACGCCGGACAAACCGGCAAACCAACGGGAGAGTAATATGTTTAAGAAAATTGTAGTCGCTATGGCGATTGTTATCGGGATGGCAACATCGGCGATGGCCGAAGGCGAGGTGCACCGTGTGGTGTTCCATGTGGACCAAAACGACCCGAAAGTGATGAACCTGACCCTGAACAACGTGCAAAACGTGACCGCCTATTACGAAAGCATTGGCGATACGGTGGAGATTGAAGTGGTGGCCTATGGCCCCGGCCTACACATGCTGCGCGCTGATACCTCACCCGTAGCCACCCGCGTTGCCACCATTTCGCTTGAGCTGGATAACGTAACTTTTGCGGCCTGTGGCAACACAGTGCGCAAGATGGAAGAGAAGTCAGGCTCAACCGTTGAATTGCTTGACGAAGCCGAAATGGTTACCTCCGGCGTTGTGTAGCTGATTATGCGGCAAGAGCAGGGCTGGGCCTACGTGCGGCCTTAATTTTGCTATGCGAACAGGGCGGGCTGCGCCTTCCGAGTGGCCCGTCCTCCCCTCCTCTCGCGCAAGCGGGGGGAGGCCTTTTTTTAGGCGCGCTCGGCGTATTCCA
>JAJRRX010000036.1 GCA_024279075.1 Alphaproteobacteria bacterium
TGATTTTGCCGTGGGTCGGGCGGGCCGCAAAGTGTTTGCTAATTTTAGTGTAGGAAAGGCGTTTTTTGAAGCTAGGTGCATTCGAGCGCTTTCCACCGCTTCAACGCAGTTACTCGGTCGGACATCTGCGCACATCCGCCGTTTTTTGGTTGTGTCAGTGGCCCATTCCCCCCTATAGGAAGGCAAACCAAACACAGGAGCGCGCCATGACCACCGATTCAGGTTTTTTCACCGAAACTCTCGATACCCGTGACCCCGAGATTAAAGCCGCTATTACCGGCGAGCTGGGCCGCCAGCGCGACGAGATCGAGCTGATTGCTTCCGAGAACATCGTTTCTGCCGCTGTGATGGAGGCCCAAGGCTCGGTGCTGACCAACAAATACGCCGAGGGCTATGCGGGCCGCCGCTATTATGGTGGTTGTGAGTTTGCTGACGTGGCCGAGACCCTCGCCATTGATCGCGCCAAGCAGCTTTTTGGCTGTGATTTTGTAAATGTGCAGCCCCATTCTGGTTCACAGGCCAATCAAGGGGTGTTTAACGCGCTGATCAAGCCGGGTGATACGATTTTGGGTATGAACCTTGCTTCAGGCGGCCACCTAACCCACGGCGCGAAGCCCAACCAATCTGGCAAGTGGTTTAATGCGGTGCAATACGGGGTGCGTAAAGAAGACAACCTTCTGGATTACAACGAAATGCGGGCGCTGGCGCTTAAGCACAAGCCAGCCTTGATCATCGCAGGTGGCTCCGCCATTCCGCGCCAGATCGATTTTGCAAAGTTCCGTGCTGTGGCCGACGAGGTTGGTGCGATTCTGATGGTAGATATGGCGCATTTTGCGGGCCTCGTGGCCACCGGCGCGCACCCCTCACCCTTCCCTCATGCAGATGTGGCCACCACTACCACCCATAAAACCCTGCGCGGGCCACGGGGCGGGATGATTCTGACGAACAATGCCGACATTGCCAAAAAGGTGAATTCCGCCATTTTCCCCGGCATTCAGGGCGGGCCGTTGATGCACGTGATCGCCGCCAAGGCCGTGGCTTTTGGCGAGGCCCTGCGCCCCGAATTCACCGACTATATCAACGCCGTGGTCGCCAATGCGCAAGTGCTGGCCGAGACCCTGATGAAGGGCGGGCTGGATATCGTATCCGGCGGCACCGACACCCACTTGATGCTGGTAGACCTGCGCCCCAAAGGCGTAAAAGGCAACGCCACTGAAGAGGCTCTGGGCCGTGCGGGCATTACCTGCAATAAAAACGGCATTCCGTTTGACCCTGAAAAACCGATGGTGACATCTGGTGTGCGCCTTGGCTCGCCCGCTGGCACCACGCGCGGTTTTGGCATTGCGGAATTCACGCTGATTGGCGAGTTGATCATTGAAGTGGTCGATGGCTTGGCGGCAAATGGCGCTGAGAACAATGGCACGGTTGAGGCTGCGGTGGCTGCCAAAGTCGCTGATCTTTGCGCCAAATTCCCTATGTATCCAAATCTCTAAAATACTACATTTAGCGGCTCACCACGAATTTTAGACGAGATTTATGCGTTTTGGTAACTTTCCGGTAACCTTTCTAAGCGATACCTTAAGCACGGAAAATTACCGGAGGCACCCGAGATGGGATTACAGGCAATCATATTTGACGTGGATGGCACGGTGGCAGAGACCGCCGACCTCCACCGCGCGGCCTTTAACCGCGCCTTTGACGAGCACGGGCTAAGCTGGCATTGGGATCGCGAGATCTATAGCCAGTTGATGCCGGTTGAATTTACACTGCCAAAGCTACGGCTATTTTCGGTGGCAACACGGCGCAGCGGCCAAAGCGATGCGCCAAGCCATGATTTGCTGGCAAAAATTGCCGCCCGCAAAGCCCATATTTTTTGTGATCTGGTGCGCAGTGGCGCGGCGCGGCTGCGCCCGGGTGTTGCGCGTTTGATGCAGGAAGCACAGCACGAGGGCCTCTCCCTCGGGGCTGTGTCCACCAGCACCCGCGCCGAAACGCAGGCCCTGCTTTCGGCCGCGCTTGGTTTTCATGGCTTGGGCTGGTTTTCCGCTCTTAAAACCGCTGAAAATGCCAATGTGCGCTCGGGCGAGCGCTCGCTTTATCAAGCGGTGCTAAGTGATTTTGGTATCAAAGGCCAGCGCGCCGTTGCGATTGATGATAGCGCCACTGGGGCCTTGGCCGCAGCGCAATGCGGGCTTACGGTTCTGGCCACCCCCAGCATGTATACCGCCAGCATCCGCTTTAATATGGCGGCACTCACCGTAAGCGACCTTGGCCACCCGACGGACTCGTTTTCGGTGATCAGTGGAGATGCACGCGCCCATACCTACGTTAGCCCTGCCATGCTGAAAGAGATCGTAGCCCCAAAGGCAGAAGCCGCTTAAGCTTTAGGCCCACCTTGCGAGACAAGCCCACGCACCATACAAAGGTAGATTTCTTCTATCTTATCAAGGCTTAAGCGCCCATCACCTTTATACCATGTGCTGACGCCCGTCAGCATGGCGATAATAGCGTAAGAGGAAAGCTTGGTATCACAAAGGGAGAACCGCCCCGAGGCATTGCCGTCCTCTAAAATCTCACCCAACAAGCGCTCATACGCGCGACGCTTGCGCTCTATCAGGGTAAAGTTTTCAGGCGAGAGGTTTCTAAGCTCCA
>JAJRRX010000037.1 GCA_024279075.1 Alphaproteobacteria bacterium
AGTCATCCACCGCATGCTGACGCTGCGTCGCCAGCTTTTTCTGGAATTTGCTCTGAATGGCCTGCACCACAAACAGCACCGCAATCGAGAAGTAGAACGTGGTTTTGTCGAGCGGCTGAACCGCATATCCAAACAGCGTTAACCCACCCTCATGCCCGCCCTCGCCGAGTAATACAATGCCGACAATAAGCAGCACAAACAGGCCCAGCACCTCATAGGTGCGGTTTTTCTTGATGAATTCAGCCACGGCATCGGCCAGTAGCATCATGGCGATGCCCGAAACCAGAATAGCGGTGGCGAGTATGATAAACACGTCCGTAATGGCCAGCGCCGACAGCACCGAGTCAAAGCTGAAAATCAGGTTCATGAACACAATCAGTGCAATCACCGAGGCAGCTGATTTGGGGTTTTTGTTGTCCATGCCATCTTCAATATGCTCAATGGCAAGCAGGTGGCTTATTTCCTTAACGGCGGTATACATGATAAAACCACCGCCAAAAAGGAACACAATAACCGAGAAATTAAAGCTGCCTTCAATAACACCCACCCAGTTGATGGTGAAAAACGGCGCTTCCAGCAGTTCAATAAGCTGCATCATCACAAAGAGCAGCACAATGCGCAGGCCCACGGCAATGAGGATGCCAAGCTTGCGCACACGGGCTTGGTCGGCCTCCGGCGCTCGCCGGGATTCAATGGAGATATAGAGGAGGTTGTCAAACCCCAGCACGGCTTGCAAGAATATCAGCACACCAAGGTTGCCAAGGTTTGTAAGGGTGAACAGGTCTGCCATCGGGGCCTCATATGCTATGCCAAAGTTGGCGCACACCAAGCCATAATCCACCACAAAAAGCAACCATGATTAACCAAGCCTATGCGCCGAAGCGCTTGGCACCCAATACGCAGAGCATTACCAGCGCCGAAATGGCCACCATTGAAAACGCGATCGGCTCACCCAGCAGCAGGGCAGATAGGCCTAGGCCCATAAACGGTTGCAGCAGTTGCAGCTGCCCCACCCCAACCGTGCCGCCCAACGCCAGCCCGCGATACCAAAACACAAAGCCGATGAGCATGCTGAAAACCGACACATAGCCAAAGCCAAGCCACGCGGAAAGCCGAATGCCCTGCCAGCTTTCGGGCCATGTCAGCGCCGCCAGCCCCGCCATAAACGGCGCGGCCATCAGCAGCGCCCACGAGATCACCTGCCAGCCGCCCAGATGGCGTGAAAGCCGCCCACCCTCGGCATAGCCCAGCCCGCAAATGATGATCGCGGCCAGCATGAGCAGATCGCCGGTGAGCGAGGCGGTTTGGCTTTGCGAGAGGGCATAGCCCGCCACCAGCAAGCTGCCAGTGGCCGAAAAAAACCAGAAGGCCGGGCGCGGGCGCTCTTGCCCGCGCACCATGCCAAAAATGGCGGTGGAGAGCGGCAATAGCCCGATGAATATGATGGAGTGGGCGGCGGAAATGTGCTGCAAGGCCATGGCGGTGAGTAGCGGAAAGCCGATCACTACGCCAATTGCCACGATCAGTAGTGATACGAAATCAGCTGCTCTGGGCATGGGTTGCCGCCATATAAGTAGGAGCATTGCCGCAAGGCCCGCCGCGATGGCCGCCCGTGCCGAGGTTAGAAACAGCGGCGAGAAGGCCTCGACCGCCAAGCGGGTGGCGGGCAGGGAACCGCTAAAGATCATTACGCCGAGCAAGCCACTGCCCCATCCTTTGGTGTTTTTCATGTTTTTGCCTCTTTTTTTACTGGTTTAGCGCGGGAGGCTTGTCAATTACAGCTACAAAACCATACAATATCGTATAATTGTATTGCCATATTCGACCATACGGAAACAGGATCGCACATGAAAAACCCTTCACGCACCGCAGCGGTGATTGACTATATCCAAAGCCAGATTTTGAGCCGCGCGCTGCTGCCGGACGAAAAGCTGCCGTCTATTCGGCAATGTGCGAAAATGCTGGAGGTGTCGCCCTCGACGGTGGTGGAGGCCTATGACCGGATGGTGGCAGACGGGGCTGTGTTTGCCCGCGCGGGGGCGGGGTTTTATGTATCTGGGCCTGTGGCCCCGTTGGCGTTGGGCGCGCTCTCGCCGCACTTGGAAAAAACGGTGGATCCGCTCTGGGTATCGCGGCAATCTCTGGATGCCGAGGCGCAAATGCTTAAGCCCGGCTGCGGTTGGCTGCCGCCAGACTGGATGCCGCAAGAGGCGATCCGCAAAGCGCTGCGCGGATTGGCGCGGGCCGATGCCGCACTGCTGACGGATTATGGCAGCACACAGGGGGCTGAAAGCCTGCGCAGGGGGCTTTCGCGCCAGCTGTTAGAGGCGGGCGTGGCGGCACCACCCGAGCAGATATTGCTGACCGCCTCAGGCACACAGGCGATAGACCTGATTTGCCGGTTTTTGCTGCGTCGAGGCGATGTGGTGGTGGTGGATGACCCGTGCTATTTCAATTTTCAAGCACTGTTCAAGGCGCATCAGGTAAAGGTTATCGGGGTGCCTTATACCAAAAACGGGCCGGATATTGCGCGGTTTTCCGAAGTGCTGGCCACCCATGCGCCCCGGCTTTATCTGACGAACTCCGCCATTCATAACCCAACAGGGGCCACGATGTCACCGCAAGTGGCGCATCATGTGCTTATGGAAGCAGCGGCACACGGGGTTGTGGTGATTGAGGATAATATCTTTAGCGGCTTCGAGCCGGCACAATCTGCCCGCCTAGCCGCGCTGGGTGGGTTTGATCGAGTGATCAGCATTGGCTCGTTTTCCAAAAGCCTGTCGGCGGCGTTTCGCTGCGGCTATATCGCCACGCGGGCCGACTGGATAGAGCCGCTGCTGGATTTGCAGGTGGCAACGAATTTTGGCGGGCCAAGCCCGATGGCCGTTGAGCTGCTGAATAGCGTGCTGGGGGAAGGGCGCTATCGCAAACACATGGCGGCGCTGCACAGCCGCCTGACCCGCGCCCGCTTTGAGGTGGCGGCCAAGCTGGCACCGCTGGGCATTCAGCCTTGGCTTATGCCGCGCGGCGGGTTTTATCTGTGGTGTGCGCTGCCGTTAGGGGTGGATTCAACCGAGATGGCGCAGCGGGCTTTGCAGCAGGGGGTGGTGCTGGCCCCCGGAAATGTGTTTAGCGTTGCGCAATCAAAAAGTGGGTTCATGCGGTTTAATGTGAGCCAAATGGGGCCGCAGCGGGTGTATGATGTACTGGCGGCGGTGGCGGCGGATGATGGGGACGGGTAACGACGCAGCGAAGTCGGGCCGATTGTTTCCGCTTTACACTCCCAATGGACTATGGCTTGTTTACGAATAAAATAAGGGAGATTATTTTGGATTTTCAAACATGGCTGACATTTGTGGCGGCCTCTATGGCGCTCCTTATTATACCGGGGCCAACGGTTTTGCTGGTGCTGAGCTATGCTGTGAGCCACGGCAAGCGGGTGGCGCTGGCCTCGGCTGCCGGGGTCGCGCTTGGGGATCTAATCGCCATGACGGCCTCATTGGCGGGGCTTGGGGCCTTGGTGCTGGCTTCGGCTACGCTGTTTGTGGCGTTAAAATGGGTCGGCGCGCTTTATTTGGTGTTTTTGGGTGTGAAAATGTTTCGCTCTGCATCAACAGCGGCCCTTGGCGCGGTTGAAAATGTGCAAGCAACAAGCGCGGCGAATGTGTTTGGGCATTTAACGGCGGTCACGGCGCTTAACCCCAAATCCATTGTGTTTTTCATTGCCTTTGCGCCGCAGTTTATTGCGGTCAACAGCCCGCTCTTGCCGCAGTTTGTAATACTAATCGCCACGTTTGTTGGCCTTGCGGCGCTTAATTCACTGGCTTATGCACTGCTGGCTGATCGCCTGCGTGTAAAAATCGCGCGGCCCTCTGTGCTGGCGTGGATTACGCGCCTTGGTGGCACGGCTTTGGTGGCCATGGGCGTGGCGACGGCGGCGTTTAGGCGGGCGTAAACGCCATTGAGGCTATCGGTTTCTTGCCGGCAGTAGTTTTCCCGGGTTTAGCAGGTTCTTCGGGTCCAGCGCCTGTTTGATGGCGCGCATCACTCCAAGCGCTTCACCGTGTTCTTCTTCCATATATTGCATCTTGCCAAGGCCAATGCCATGCTCACCTGTCGTTGTGCCATTGAGCGCAATCGCTTTGCGAGCAAGCGTATCAATAAAACCCTTCACCATGGCATATTGCGCTTCATCCGCAGCGTCAAAGCTCACGAGGCAATGGAAATTCCCATCCCCTACATGGCCAACGATGGTATAAACCAAACCCAGCTTCACGATCTCCTCGCTGGCAAAAGCAATGGCTTCGGCGAGGCGGCTGATCGGCACGCAGGCATCCGTGGAAAGCGCGGGTAATCCCGGTGCCAGCGCTTTATGGGCGTGATAGGCATTGTGGCGCATTTTCCAGAGCGCCCTGCGATCCTCCGATTTTTCGGCCCACTTAAAGCCCGCCGCACCAAAGTCGGCGGCAATCGCCCCGAAGTTCTCTGCCTGCTCGGCCACGCCTGCTGGCGAGCCATGGAACTCCACAAACAGGTGCGGGGTTTCCGGCAGGGTGGTGCCATTGGCGAGGTTAAACCCCCGCGCCATATTGGCATCCACCAGCTCCATCCGTGCCATCGGAATGCCGCTTTGAATGGTGGTGATCACGGTGTTCACCGCGCTCTCCACATCGGGGAAAGCACACATCGCCGCCGACACCGCCTCCGGCTGGCCTTGTAACTTTAGCGTTAGCTCGGTGATAATCCCTAGCGTACCTTCGGAGCCAACCATCAGCTTGGTGAGGTCATACCCAGCGCTGGATTTGCGCGCGCGCGAGCCCGTGCGAATAATCCGCCCATCCGCCAGCACCACCTCCAGCGCCAGCACGTTTTCCTTCATAGTGCCGTAACGCACCGCCGTTGTGCCGGAAGCCCGCGTGGCTGCCATGCCCCCCAAGCTGGCATTGGCACCGGGGTCCACAGGGAAAAACAGCCCCGTGGCGCGCAAGTCCTCGTTGAGCTGCTCCCGAGTCACGCCGGGCTGCACCACCACGTCCATATCCTCCGCGTGCACGGCCAGCACTGCGCTCATCCGGCTCATATCAAGGCTGATGCCGCCCTGCACGGCCAACTGATGCCCCTCAAGCGCCGTGCCGGTGCCATAAGCCACCACAGGGCAGCCATGCGCCGCGCATATTTTAACGATTTCTGAAACCTCTTGGGTATCTATAGGGAAGGCCACCGCATCGGGCGGGGTCACCGGATGGTAGGCCTCATTCTCTCCGTGCTGCTGCAAAATGGCGTCGGCGGTGCTCAGGCGGTCATCCAGCAAATCTCGCAGGGCCTCAATAGCGGTTTCAATCGTCATCAGCTTCTCCTATTCTAGGGGCAAGCTATGCCGCGCGTTATGCAAAGGAAAGACCAAAAATGGAACCGCTTGATGGCCATAACGGCCCCTATGCCGCCCCCGTAACCCTGCCCATGCAGCAGGTGCAGCCGGAGTGGATTGATTATAATGGCCACATGAATGTTGCCTATTACACCATGGCTTTTGACAACGCGATTGATGCTTTCTTGCAGCAAGAGCTGGGCATGGGAGAGGCCCACGCCGCGCGGGTGAACCAAGGGCCGTATTCGCTGCAAAACAACGTCAGTTATTGTGCCGAGCTGCTGGAGGGCGCAGGGTTTAGCGTCAGTGTCCGGCTGATCGACCATGACGCCAAGCGCATGCATCTGTGGATGGAGCTGCATAACGAGGCGGGGGAGCTTGCGGCCGCCTGCGAAAGCATTTTGATGAATGTAGACCACAGCACCCGCCGCTCTACGCCCTATGTGGGCTGGATCACCGAACGGTTGGCCACCATGCAAGAAAACCACGCAGCATTGCCCCGCCCCAAGGGCCTCGGGGCAGTGATCGGCATTCGGCGGAAGGGCTAAGGGATGCTGGCAGACCTGCAGCACTTTTTAGCTAAGCTCTGGCGCAACGGGCGGGCGGAGCTTGGCCATGGCTTTAAAACCATGCGCCAGCAAGGCCCGAGCCAGCTGCAATTCTGGCTGATCGCACTGGTGATCGGTGTGCTGGCGGGCATGGGCGCGCTCGGGTTTCGGGTTGGCATTAGCGCGTTGCAGGAGTTTTTTTACGGCGCGTCGGATAAGGATCTGCACTCACGGCTGGCCACCCTGCACTGGGCTTGGGTGCTGGGCATTCCGATTGTCGGCGGGCTGGCGGTGGGGCTGCTGATGCAAGCCTTTAGCAAAACCCGCAGGCCGCAATCTTTGGCGGATGTGATCGAGGGCGCGGCCCTGCGCGAAGGGCGGGTGGATAAGCGCGAGGGCATTGTCTCCACTTTTGTGTCACTAATCACACTTTCCACAGGCGGCTCTACGGGCCGTGAGGGGCCGGTGGTGCATTTCGGGGCCGTGATCTCCACCTACATCTCCGGCTGGATCAAGGCCGACGGCATAACGGCACGAGACCTGATGGGCTGCGCCGCCGCCGCCGCTGTATCCGCCTCGTTCAATGCCCCTATTGCCGGCACACTGTTTGCGCTCGAAGTGGTGCTGCGCCATTTTGCGGTGCGGGCCTTTGCCCCCATCGTTATCGCCTCTGTTGCAGGCACGCTTGTTAGCCGCTGGCAAATCGGCAATGTCACCGAGTTTGCTTTGCCGGTATCCGATATCGGCTTTTATGTCGAGCTTCCGGCCTTCCTGCTGCTGGGCTTGGTCTGCGGCCTCGTCGCCTTCGTGCTCATCCGCTCGATTTTTATCGCCGAGGAATTTGGCGACATCATCCAAAAAGCCACCCATATGCCAGATTGGCTTCGCCCCGCCGCCACCGGCGCGCTGCTCGGGGCCATTGCAATATGGTTCCCGCATATCATCGGCGTGGGCTATGAAACCACCTCACGGGTGCTGACAGGCCAAATCGGCCTCTGGATGGTTATCTTGTTTGTCGCCGTTAAAATCGCCGCTGTGGCGATCACCTTTTCGGGCCGCATGGGGGGCGGTATTTTCTCGCCCTCGCTGATGGTGGGCGCCATGACTGGCCTCGCCTTTGGCTATATTGCTACCGCCATCGCGCCGGAGCTCTCGGGCGCTGAAACGCTATACGCCCTCGCGGGCATGGGGGCGGTTGCCGCCGCCGTGCTTGGCGCGCCCATCTCCACCACGCTGATTGTGTTTGAGCTTACGGGCGACTGGCAAGCGGGTGTGGCTGTTATGGTCTCTGTCTCGCTGGCCTCCGCCCTCAATGCAAGGCTGGTTGATCGCTCCTATTTCCTGACCCTGCTAAAACGCCGTGGCGTCCGGCTGGCGGAAGGCCCGCAAAGCTATATCCTTGGCTCCATTTCAACAGGCCGCTTGATGCGCGCCCACGGGGCCGAAGACGGGGCCAGCGAAACCCGCTGTTTTGAGCTGATGGAACAAGGGGTGAGCCTGCCAACGGATGCCACGCTGGAGCGGGCTTTTGCGCTATTTGACAATGGAAAAATCGAGCTTATACCGATTACGGCTCAAAGCGATGAGGCGGCGGAGCCCGAAATTCTTGGTGCTTTGTTTTACATAGATGCGTTGCGGGCCTATAACCGAGCCTTGGCCGCGATTGCCCGCGAAGAGCATTCTTGAGGCGGGCGCTGGCCTTATTTGCGAAATGAAGACGGTGGGCGGCCATAAAGGGCAGCAAAAACCGCATTGAACCGCCGAAGGCTATTAAAACCGGATGCAAAGGCGATTTCGGTCATGGTCATATCGGTATCATTCAGCAAACGCTTGGCGCGCTGTAACCGAAATGTTTGCGCGGTGCGCACAGGGCTGGCCCCGACATATTTGCCAAACAGGCGGGTAAGGTGCCTAGCGCCCACGCCGAGGCGCAAGGCCAGTTGCTCGGTGGTTCCGGTATCTAAAGCGCCGGCGTCTATCAACTTCAAAGCGCGCTCTACGGTGGATTTGGTGCCTTTCCAAGCAGGGCAAAACGGCGCGGTTTCGGGCCGGCAGCGCAAGCAGGGGCGCAGGCCCGCTGCCTCGGCAGCGGGGGCTGTGGGGTAAAAGTCGATATTCTTGGTAAAGGGCTGTTTTGCGGGGCAAACAGGCCGGCAATAAATGCGCGTGGTTTTTACCCCGATGAAAAACAACCCGTCAAAGGCCGGGTCGCGCCTCAGTCGCGCTGCATTACATGTGTCAAAATCCAACATAGCCTATTCAAGCAAATGGATGCCAAACAGGGAAGCCCAAAAGCATGTCAGGGTCCGTTTTCGGCCAGCATCGGGGCGGGTGGCGGCTATAACAGCGCTTTCAAATCCTACATAAAAAGGCTGATGTAATGACAAACGAGATCTCCAAATTTGATGCGTTTAGAACCCTGCACCGCAAGGGCAACCCACTTTTATTGCTCAACATTTGGGATGCGGGCAGCGCAAAAACTGTGGCTGAGGCGGGGGCGCCTGCGATTGCCACGGGCAGCTGGGCGGTGGCCGCGGCCAATGGATATGCCGATGGCGAAACCTTGCCGCTCGCGTTTGCCCTGCACGCCACCAAGCGCATTGTTGAGGCTGTAGAATTGCCGGTGACGATGGATATAGAAAGTGGTTATGGCCGCACGCCCGCGCAACTGGCCGAAACCGTTAAAAAGGTGCTGGATATCGGGGTGGTTGGCATTAATCTTGAAGACCAGATTATCGGGCAAAACCGGCTTTATAGCATTTCAGATCAGGCCGCCCGCATACGAGCCTGCCGAAAGAGTGCGGCGGCAGCGGGGGTGCCATTGTTTATCAACGCCCGAAGTGACTTGTATTTTCAGGCCAAAGAGGATGCAAATGAAACGCATTTAGAACAGGAAATCTTGGCGCGGGCCAAGGCTTATCACGAAGCGGGGGCCGATGGCCTGTTTACGCCCGGACTATTGCAAGAAAAAGCGATTGAAGCCCTATGCGCGGCCACACCGATGCCGGTAAATATCATGGTCATGCCCGATTGCCCCACGATTGAAGTGCTCATAAAAATTGGCGTGTCGCGGATTAGCTTTGGGCCAGGGCCGTATTTAGCTGCGATGGAAAGCTTGGCGGGGCAGGCAAATTCGACCTATGGCCCAACCACTTAAAGCAAGCGCCAAAAAACGCCTGCTATAAGGCGCAAATGGCTCAGCGCGGCGCGCACCTAGGTTTGCCATAAAAAACAATACCCTACGCGCCGCACCCGAGGGTTAGGCTTCGTCTGAAGGCCAGCTTTTATACGGGAAAGGCTTGTCTTCGCTGCCCCCCGTAACAAAGGCGCTTGCTTGGCTAAACCAGCGGCCTAGCCCACGGCCAAAGCGCGCGATATCGGCGTTCTTATCCGCGTTAAACAGCATCCAGAAAAACTGAATAAGCGCCACCACGGCTTGTACCGTGCCCGCAAGGTTTACCAGTAGTAAAACCACAAGCATATGCAGCCCCCGCATCCATGTGGTTTTCCGGTGGCTTGGGTCTTGGCTATCAACTGTATCAGACATTTTATCATCCCTCATAATGTGAATGATATTAACATAAGGGCTATTGCACGCATTTCAAGGGCTTTAAAGCACCCCGAGGGCTGAAAGTTCGGATTGCAGCGCTAAAGGCAGCGTTTCTTCCCCTGCCACATATGGTGAACCGATCTCCGGCGCATCCTCGGGCTTCAGGTATCGCCAGCCCTGAAAGGGCCGCTTTGGCTGCGGGTTGGTATGGTAAAGCTGCGGATCAAGCACAATGCCACAGCGCCGAATGCCGTCTTCGCCAATCACCTCATCCAGCCGGATGATCTTTTGGCAAGATTGCACCACGCCCTTGATGACCCAAAAAATAGACCCGCCCGCAAGCAGCTCCGCCTCGCGCCGAGGCCACATGCGAGTGATGTGGCGCAAGGTGCCGGTATCTGCCAACCGCATCGCCTGCCACTCCGCCTGCGTATCCACGCTTTCAGAGCCAACGCTCAGTTTGATCATATGTAATTTAGCCATGTGCCATTTTAGGGCCAAACCCTGCCCAATGGAAACCCCGTTTTCGAATTCCCTTGATCTCGCCGCCCCAGCCGCTATCACGGCGCTATGCTATCTTACCAACACGCGTATCACGCCGGAAACCCCGCCGACCTGCACAAGCACCTTGTGCTGGCCGAGCTGCTCACCCTTCTTACCCGCAAAGCGCGCGGTATTTCCTATCTCGAAACCCATGCTGGCCGTGGGCTTTATGACCTGTCCGCGCCGGAATCTCAGAAAACCGGCGAGGCGGCTGAAGGGATAAACGCGCTAAACCTACCCGACTGCCCACTGAATACCGCCCTGCAAACCACGCGCCAGCGCTTTGGTGAAGCCGCCTATGCCGGCTCGCCCTTGATCGCGCAAACCCTGCTGCGCGCGCAAGACCGCCTGCACTTAATGGAGCTGCACCCCGCCGAATTTGGCGCGCTCCGGAAAGCGCTGCGCAATGAGACCACTGCCGTTCACAAGCGTGATGGCTATGAGGGCGTGCGGTCGCTTTCTCCGCCTAAACCCCGCAAAGGGCTGGTGCTGATTGACCCTTCTTACGAGATCAAAACCGAATACGAACAGGTGCCCGACTTCACCCATACATTGATGGCCAAATGGCCCGAAGCCACGGTGATGATCTGGTATCCGATTCTGCCAGCTAGGCAGCACGAGGACCTAATCGCAGGGCTAAAGCTCAAGTTCCTGCGTCATGAGGTCAGCTTTGACCTGAAAAACGGTGAAGGCATGACCGGCAGCGGGCTGGTGTTGGTAAACGCGCCTTACGGAGCTGAAAAATGCCTTGCGGAGGCGGTGAAACTGGCCCACCCTATTCTGAAAGCGTAATCGCGCGATGGCGGTGCCCGTTAGGAGGACATGGTGTTTGATATTATCCCCGATATCCATGGCCAGTTTGATAAGCTGACCCATGCTTTGCGCGCCCTTGGCTACCAAGAGCGCAAAGGGGCTTGGCGGCATGCCAACCCCACCCGCATGTGATTGTTTCTAGGGGATTTTATAGACCGAGGCCCACGCAACGGGAGCGTTATCCGCTTGGTTCGAGGGATGTTGGACGCCGGAACTGCGTTGGCGGTCATGGGGAACCACGAATTAAACGCAATTCATTTTCATACAAAAAACCCAACATCCGGAGCGCCTCTGCGTGAATGGTCCAACAAGAATCTAGGTCAACACCAAAGCTTTTTGCATGAATTTCCGCCTAACAGCGTGGCGACCCGCGAGGTGATTGACTGGATGCGCACTTTGCCGCTCTTTCTGGAGCTCGACGGGTTTCGCGCTGTCCATGCGTGTTGGGATGAGGCACGGATTTCGGCCCTTGAAAACCTCACGACGGAGGGCGTGCTTTCCAAAGTGCAGTTTATTCAGGTGGCAGACCCTGAACACATTTTGAATGATCTTGTCGAGACCATTACAAAAGGCCCTGATGCGCTATTGCCAAACGGGCATAGCTTTGCCGACAAAAATGGTGACAAGCGCCGCGAGGTTCGCATAAAATGGTGGAACGCCAAGGGCGATGGTTGGAGCGATATTGCTATGTCGGTTCCGGAACCGGAATCTCTTCCCACAGAGTCCGTGCCCGAATGTGTGTCAGCTATGTCCTATCCTCTTCGCGCCAAGCCGGTGTTTTTCGGGCATTATTGGCTCACGGGTAGGCCGGTGCTACAAGCGCCCAATGCCCTTTGCCTTGATTATTCGGCTGGAAAAGAAGGGCCGTTAATGTCTTATCAAATGGAGGGGCGTAGCCCGCTTTCATTGAAAAATATGAGTTGTCACGAGGCTTAGGTGTCACAAGGCTTAATGGTCTCGGCGCAGTTCTGGCGGCGCGCCGCCTCGGCGACCCTTCGGGTCACCTCGTTGGCGCGTGGTGGGGTAAACCCCACCCTACCCGCATTTACTATGCCCGCACTCGCCACAGGTCATGCAGCCTTCTTGCATCCGCAGGGCATATTGGCCGCATTTGGGGCAGGCTGGGCCACGGAGTTTTATGGTGGGTTCGGCGTGGGGGTCCGCCTTTAGCGCGCCGCCCGCTTCCATGAAGCCGATGGCGACGAGGTGGCCTTCGATGACGCCGCCGATAGCGGCAAGGATGGAGGGGATGTATTTACCGCCCATCCATGCGCCGCCGCGCGGGTCAAACACGGCTTTGAGCTCTTCGACCACGAAGCTCACATCGCCACCGCGCCGGAACACGGCGGAAATCATGCGGGTGAGCGCCACCGTCCATGCATAATGCTCCATGTTTTTGGAGTTGATGAACACTTCAAACGGGCGGCGCTGGCCGTCGGCCATCACGTCATTGATGGTGATATAAATCGCGTGTTCGTTCTCGGGCCAGCGCATTTTATAGGTGTTGCCTTCTAGCGCCGAGGGGCGGTCCATCGGGGCGCTAATGTCGGGCGTGGTGGGCAGGGCCTCGCCTTCCACCGACAGCACCGAGCCGGTGATATCGTTGGGCCTATAGGTGGTGATGCCCTTTAGGCCCGCTTTCCATGCCTGCATATAAAGTGCCTCGAAATCCTCGAAAGGGTAATCAGCCGGCACGTTTACGGTTTTGGAAATCGCGGCGCAGATATAGGGCTGGATGGCGGCTTGCATTTGCATGTGATCTTCGGCGGAAATCTCCATTGCGCCCACAAAAGCCTCGGACAGGTGGGCCGTATCGCCGCCAGCCTCGCGATACAAGCGGTAGGCGTGATCTTCAACCAAATACTCGGCCATTGAGCCATCCGGCTCGCGCTTTTTGCGGGTGTAATGCCAAGAAAAGGCGGGTTCAATGCCGCCGGAACAGTTATCGCCAAAGGCAAGGCTGATGGTGCCGGTAGGGGCGATGGAAAGCAGATGGGAGTTGCGCAACCCGTGCTTTCGGATATCGGCGCGGATGTCGTCCGGCAAGCGGCTAGCCATGCCCGAGGCGAGGAATTTTTCGGCCTCCAGCAGCGGGAAAGCTCCCTTCTCCTTAGCCAGCTCGATGCTGGCGCGGTAGGCGGCATCGCGCATTTGGCGGGTGACATCGGCGGCGAAATCTCGGGCCGCTTGGCTGTCATAACGCAGGCCAAGCATGATCAGCGCATCGCCAAGCCCTGTAAAGCCAAGGCCAATGCGGCGCTTATTGGCGGCCTCTTGCGCTTGCTCCTCCAGCGGCCAAACTGTTACGTCGAGCACGTTATCCAGCATTCGCACGGCGGTGGCCACCACCTCTGCAAAGCCTTTGTTATCAAAGCGGGCTTTGCCGAAGGGGTCTGCCACAAATTTCGTCAGGTTCATGCTGCCAAGGCAGCAGCAGCCGTGGTCAGGGATCGGGATCTCGCCGCAGGGATTAGTGGCCTCGATCACCTCGCAATAATGCAGGTTATTCTCGCTGTTTATGCGGTCCAGAAACAGCACCCCCGGCTCGGCAGCCTCATAGGTGTTGCGCATGATTTGGCCCCAAAGGTCCCGCGCGCGGATGGTTTTGTAAACCCACTGCCCCGCGCCGTTTTGGATGCTGGCCTCGAAAGGCTCGGCCTTGTGGATAAGGTCAAATTCCGCATCGGAATCCACCGCTTGCATGAAGGCGTCTGACACACCCACGGAGATATTAAAATTACTAAGTTGGCCCTTGTTGCGCTTGGCAGAAATAAATTCCTCAATGTCTGGGTGGTCCACCCGCAGCACGCCCATTTGCGCGCCCCGCCGCGCCCCAGCGCTCTCGACGGTGGCGCAGGATTGGTTGAAGACATGCATATAGGAAACGGGGCCGGAGGCCGCGCTATCGGTGCCGGCCACCCGCGCGCCCCTTGGCCGGATGCTGGAGAAATCATAACCAACCCCGCCACCGCGCCGCATGGTCTCCGCCGCCTGCCGCAAGGCATGGTAAATGCCGACTTTGCCATCCACCG
Source organism: Alphaproteobacteria bacterium (assembly GCA_024279075.1). Classification (GTDB taxonomy): domain Bacteria; phylum Pseudomonadota; class Alphaproteobacteria; order Rhodobacterales; family Rhodobacteraceae; genus UBA3077. The sequence goes on from JAJRRX010000037.1 coordinate 13,855, forward strand.
TAGAGGACACGCTATCCCCCACCGGCTGCACAAAGCAATTGATCAGGGTGGCAGATTTAATGTCGGCCCCGGCCGCTGAATTCACGCGCCCACCGGGAATAAACCCGCGCGCGAGCGCCTCAAAGAAGTCACTTTCGGATGCCCCTGCATCCCCTTCAGCCAAAGCCCGCGCTACACGTGTGCGGATGGCCTCGACCATCGCCTCGCCGCTCAGCTCTTTTTCATCCCCCTTGGCATATTTCTCCCGAAGCACATCCACTGATATGCTTTGCCAAGGGTCATTCGGGAGTGGGGCGGTGTCTGGCATGGCTGAATCTCCGAAGCTGGGCGGGTGGCTAGCCTAGGCCGAGGCCCGATAATTATCAAGAACAAAGCCGGAATAAAGGGCCGTGGGCAGGCGGAAAGAAAAACTGCCGCAGGGGGTTTCCGACTCTCTGGGAACCCCCTATATAATGCCTGACAGAAATGCTTATAAAGGGAAATTATCATGCATGTAGGCTTCAAACTTCCAGCCGTCACTTTCCACACGCGGGTACGCGACGCCAGCATTGGCGGTGATAACCCGTTTAAGTGGGAAGACAAAAACACCGACGATTTTTTCAAAGGCAAGCGGGTGATCCTGTTTTCGCTGCCCGGTGCGTTTACGCCTACTTGCTCCACTTACCAGCTTCCCGGATATGAAAACGGCGCGGCGGATTTTGCGGCCGAGGGCATTGACGAGATCTATGTGATGTCGGTGAATGATACCTTTGTGATGAACAAATGGTCTTGGGACCAAGAACTGAAAAACGTTAAAGTTATCCCTGACGGCGCGGGCGTTTTCACCCGCCACATGGGCATGCTGGTTGATAAATCCAACATCGGCTTTGGCCTGCGCAGTTGGCGTTATGCGGCCATTATCAACGATGGCGTGGTTGAAGCTTGGTTCCAAGAGCCAGGCATTGAAGACAACCACGGCGATGACCCTTACGGCGAGAGCTCGCCCGAGACTGTGATGGCATGGCTCAAAGCCAACAAGTAATCCAGTCGCGCGGGGCCTAGGCTCCGCGCTTTTTATTTGGAGGCGGTGATGGTCACGCTCATTCTTGGCACCTTGCTGCTCTATCTGATTCAAACCTATCTTCCACCGATGATCATGTCGCGCGCGCTTGGACCAAACGCCCTGCGCCATGCCGGTGGCCCGCGAGATGAACCCTTGCCGCCCACCGTGAACGCTGGCCGCGCCAAGCGCGCGCTGGAGAATATGAACGAGGCGATGCTGGTGTTTATCCCGCTCTCGCTGCTGGCTGTGCATTTCGGCCTGAATGACGGGCTGGCATGGGCGGGGGCCGCGCTGTTTCTCGCCGCCCGCATCGCCTACATTCCGGCCTATATCACTGCCATCGGCCTCACCCGCTCTATTGTCTGGACGCTCGGGCATGTGGGGTTGGCGATGATGGCGGTGGCGATTTTGTTGATTTAGCGGAGGTTTTAATGCTTACAGGTAACTCGAATCCAGATTCTACCAGCACTGAATCCGATATGCTGGCCTTAGGGTTAAAACCGCTAACCGCCAAAGCGCTTGCGGACAAGGTGGTTGGCAAAACCGTCTATGGCGATTTTGGGCTAATGTTCAAATATGTGATGGCCGTGGATGAAGACGGCAGGCTTGAGGGTAAAAATAACGCCGGCGCGCACACCTTTGGGCGCTGGGAGATTGCCCCGGCGGGCGAGATGTCGGTGAAGTGGCAAGCGGGCTGGGTGCCGTCAACCACGCGGGCTTATAAAATCGGTGGTAGTCTGAAGCTCTATGAAACCGCCACGGGCCGCTGGGCAACTTCTCTGCACCGGTTTGAGGCGGGCACCAAGCGGCCGCTAGCCCTCTAGCCCTTCGCGCCGTTTTTCAAGATCATCAAACGTGGGCGTTTCGCCTTTGGCGCGGGCCATAACGGCCTTTTGGATGTCCTCTGGATTCCACAATAGCGTTTGCATGGTACTGGCCCAGTTCAGGGCATCTCTGGTGGAATGATCGCGGGCATAAGTGATCGCGGCCTTAGTACCGGACATGGCCAGTGGGGCTTTGGTGGTAATGCGCTCGGCTGTGTTCATGGCGGCTTTGAGCGCGGCCTCGGCATCTGCCTCAACAGCATTGATAAAACCAACCGCATGGCCGCGCGTGGCATCAAGCGTGCTGCCAAGGTAAGCCAACTCCCGCACCACGCCTTCGGGCATCAGCTTGGGCAGGCGTTGCAGGCTGCCAAGGTCGGCCATCATGCCGATATTGGTTTCTTCAATGCGGAAATAGGCATCATTGGCGGCGATGCGAAGATCACAGGCCGCGACCAGATCAAGCCCGCCGCCAATGCAAGCCCCTTGGATGGCGGCGATTACCGGAAAGCGGGCGGTTTCTAGGCAGTCGAGGGTGTTTTGCAAGTGTTGTATAAAGGCTGGGAAAGCCTCACGAGCTGTGGGGGTTTTGGTGGTGGGTATACCACTGGCGAACACCGAAACATCCATACCGGAGCAGAAGTTTTTGCCCTCAGCCGAAATCACCAAAGCCCGTGTGGTGCCGCTTTGGGAAAGGGCGTCGATTGCGGGTTTAAAATCGGCCCAGAAATCCGCGCCCATGGCGTTGGAGGTTTGCGGATTGGTGAAGCGCAAATGGGCGACGCCGCCGGATTGGGTGAGGATAAATGCTGGCATAGTGTTTGTCCTTTTATACGGGCGCGTAAGGGCGCTTGACTCTCCCTTTCAAACCACTATAACCCGCCCATCCGGTGCTGCAAGGCTCCGGTAATTTTGGTGTTTGTGGACCCCGCAAGGGGAAACCTGTCATTCGGCAATAAGGCCGGATTAGGAAAGCATCTTTTATTTCCTACTTTATGTAGGCTCTTGAAAGGACCCAGCTCGTGACTAAACGTACAGCTGCCAAGTATAAAATTGACCGCCGCATGGGCGAAAACATTTGGGGCCGCCCCAAATCTCCCGTAAATCGCCGTGAATATGGCCCGGGCCAGCACGGCCAAGGCCGCAAGCAAAAGCTTTCTGATTTTGGCACCCAGCTGCGTGCCAAGCAAAAGCTCAAGGGCTATTATGGCGACGTAACGGAAAAGCAATTCCGCCGCATTTATGCCGATGCCGAGCGTATCAAGGGTGATACAGGTGCAAACCTGATCGGTCTCTTGGAGCGCCGTTTGGACGCGGTTATTTACCGTGCCAAGTTTGTGCCGACCGTATTTGCCGCGCGCCAGTTCGTAAACCACGGCCACGTGACCGTGAACGGCAAGAAGGTGAACATCGCCTCTTACCGCGTAAACGAGGGTGACGTGATCGCCGTGCGTGAAAAATCTCGCCAGATGGGCCTTGTGATTGAGGCGATTGCTTCTGCCGAGCGTGATACACCTGAG
>JAJRRX010000038.1 GCA_024279075.1 Alphaproteobacteria bacterium
CCCTCCAGTGCCGCCACGGCAACGCTGGCTTGTTCGGCATCATCAAACGGAAAGACATCAGTGCCAATAATCTGCCCGCTTTCGTGGCCTTTTCCGGCAATCAGCAAAGTGTCGCCGGGTTGCAGGGCATCCACGGCGCGTAAAATGGCTTCGGCGCGGTCGCCAACTTCGGAGGCTTCAACACAGCCCGCCATCACCTCGGCGCGGATGGTCGCTGCGTCTTCGGTGCGGGGGTTATCGTCGGTCACAAACACCATGTCTGCATTGGCCGCAGCCGCAGCACCCATTTGCGGGCGCTTGCCTTTATCGCGGTCACCACCTGCGCCAAAGGCAACAATCAAGCGGCCGAGCACATGGGGGCGCAGGGCTTGCAGGGCGGTTTCCAACGCTTCCGGCGTATGGGCAAAATCAACAAACACTTTTGCGCCGTTCTCACGGGTCGCGGCCAGCTCCATCCGGCCACGCACCGTGGCGAGCTTGGGCAGGGTTTTAAACACCGTCTCTGGGTCTTCCCCTATCGCAATAGCCAGCGCAGCGGCCATCAGGGCGTTGCTGGCTTGAAAACCGCCGATCAGGGAAAGGCGGGTGGTATACACCGTGCCTTGCCAGCTAAAGCGCACATCCTGCCCATCGCTATCATAGCGGCGGTTAAGGATATTCATCTGGTTCTCGGGGGCCTCCCCAAGGGTAATCACATGCTGACCACGGCCTTCCGCCACCAGCCTAACGGTGGCCCCGAAGCTGTCATCCATGTTGATAACAGCCGTGGCCCCTACTGGCAAAACCCGCTCAAACAGCCCTGCTTTGGCGGCAAAATAGTCGCCGAAAGTGTGGTGGTAGTCGAGATGGTCGCGGGAGAGATTAGTAAAGGCAGCGGCCTCAAGCAGCACGCCATCCAGCCGGCGTTGCTCTAACCCGTGGCTTGAGGCCTCCATCGCGGCATGGGTCACGCCTTGCTCCGCGAGGCTCGCCAGCAGCTTATGCAGCGTGATCGGCTCGGGTGTGGTGTGGGAAAGCTTGGCACTGACGGCCCCCTCCACGCCCACCGTGCCAAAATTAACGGCGGCACGGCCCAAGTGCTCCAGAATCTGGCGATGAAAGTTGGCGACAGAGGTCTTGCCGTTGGTGCCCGTGATCGCCACCATATGGCGGGGCTGGCCGTGGTAAAAATGTGCAGCGGCAATGCTGAGCGCGGCGCGAGGATCATCAGCCAACAGAACGGGATAATCCGGTTTTCCAAGCATTTCCAGCCCCTTGGCATCGGTCAGCACGCCAGTAGCGCCCATGCGCAGAGCGAAAGAAGCAAACTCGGCCCCGTGGGCATTTACACCCGGCATGGCGCAGAACAGAAAGCCCTCATTGGTGTCGCGGCTATCCACGCAGAGGCCAGTGAAGCTAGGCTCGCTCTGCCATAGGCCCGCCTTGCTCACCCGCCCGCTCAGCCCCAGTTCGGAAAGCGTTTTGCCCATATTGCCCTCAGTTGCTGGTCAGAAGTAAAGGGGATTGAGGTGTTTCATTTCCGCCATTCGGGCGCAAGCCCAACAGGGGCGCGATGCGGCGGATAACTTCAGCGGCCACGGGCACAGCTGTCCAACCGGCGGTGCGGCGCTCCTCGCCCAACACGTCAATTTTAGGCTCGTCGAGCGATACAATCAGCACATATTGTGGGTCGCTCATCGGGAAGGCGCTGGCAAAAGTGCCGATGACCTTATCATCATAATAGGCCCCTTGCGGGTTTGGCTTATCGGCGGTGCCTGTCTTTCCGCCCACCTCGTAGCCTTCAACCTCCCCTAGCGACGCGGTGCCGCGCACCACCACCTGCCGCAACATATCGCGGGCGGCGTAAGATGTACTTTCAGAGATCACCCGATCATCCTCGGTGGGCAGCGTGACCTCGTTTAGCAAAGTTGGCTGCACGCGCAAACCCCCGTTAACAATCGCTGCGTAAGCCGCTGCCAAGTGCACAGGCGTAACCGCAATGCCCTGACCATAGGATATCGTCAGCGTGCTGATTTCGGACCAGCGCCG
>JAJRRX010000039.1 GCA_024279075.1 Alphaproteobacteria bacterium
AGAGGAGTAACCCATGCTTACGCTTTACGCAAATTTCAAAGGTGGCACCGGCAAAAGCACGGTGGTTTTTAACATGGCCATGTGGCGGATTGCGCAGGGCGAAAAGGTGACAGTGTGCGACCTTGACCCCCAGCGCACGGTGACCGATGTAGCCGCCATTCGCGAGGAAGACGGCATTGAGCCAAGCCTAAACGTCGTGCATAAGCTGCCCGAAAAAGGCAAAGCGCGCGGCGATTGGCTGATTGATGTGGGAACATCTGATATGGGCGCCGTTGGCGATGCCATTCGCGCTTGCTCGCAAGTGGTTATTCCCGTTACGCCCTCACAAGCCGATATCTGGGCCACCCAGCGCTTCCTTGAGATTATCAAGAAAGAGCGCGGCAAGGCCCGTATGCCCACAGTGCGCGCCTTTATTAACCGTGCCGACCCGCACCCGCGTTCGCGTGAAAACGCTGAAACTTTTGAGGCACTTGAGATGCTCGGCACCATTAAGCCACTAGAGGCCAAGCTTGTGCAACGCCTCGCCTTCAGGCGGTCGTTTTCCGAGGGGCTTGCGGTGAACGAACTGGAGCCATCGGGCAAAGCTGCCTTTGAAGTTAACGAACTCGCCAACGAGATTTACGGGGCCTAGGCCCAAGGGGAATATACCATGATGATGCCTTTTGTCCGCTTGATCGCGATTTACGCCATAGTCGGTGCTGCCATTTTTGCGTTTCTAAAACGTGATGAAATTATGGCCTCGATCAACCCGCCAGAAGACCCGGCCTTCGCGAACCCGATCGCCATTCCGTTTGCTGCACCAGCGGCCCAATCGGAGGAAGCGCCAAATTCACCCGAACCAGCGCCAACGGAGGCCGCTGCTGCGCAAGAAACAGCCGCGCCCGCTCCGGCTTTTGGCTCACAAATCACACCGCAATATTTTGGCCAAGCCGCGGCCCCTACAGCCAGCGCTCCCTCAGCAAATAATGGGGAAAGCATGGTCGACCGGTGGAACAAAGCGCGTGAGGTATTCAGCCAAGGCAAAACTGACGAAGCCGCCGCGCTTTATGAGGCTTTGACCGCTGAATTCCCCGAGAACATGGACCTGCACGGCGAATCCGGTAATCTTTATTATAATTTAGGCCAATTTGATAAAGCGGCAGTGCACTATCAAGCCGTTGGAGAAATTGCGGGCCGCGAAGGCAATATGCAAATGGCAGGCAATATGCTGAGCCTGCTTCAGCGTATTGCGCCCAGCAATGCAGCAAAACTTCAAGCAAAACTGAACGGCGGGTAATACCGGCCCAAGCGCGCGGCACAGCCAAATTCGCATTTTCATTAAAATGAAAATGCGGCTGCGGCGCCTTGGCCTCGCTGCGCTCGGGAGCTTCGCATGGCTGCGCCACGCTGGCACGGGTAAATCAGCCGGTTTACGTGGAATTTACTGTATTTGAGCGGGGAATTGGCTAGACTAGCCAAAACGCAAACATACAGGAAACCCGCATGAGCCATTTTCTCAAAAAGCGGCTGGCCAGCCTCGAAAACCACCTGACTAAGGAAAACCCCGCGCTGCTGGAGGTTTTGCCGACTTATTACAAAATGGACAAGCTGCTTTACCGCACAGGGCTGCTCGATAAAGAAAGCTCGCTGGCGTCACGCATTTCGTGGTGGCCGCTGATTTCGGTGCTGGGCACGTTTAGCTCGGGGAAATCGACGTTTATCAATGATTATATCGGGGTGGATATTCAGGATACCGGCAACCAAGCCGTGGATGACAAGTTTACCGTGGTGAGCTATCGCTCGGCGGGGACGGCGAACCAGACCTTGCCCGGCTCGGCGCTGGACGCGGACCCGCGCTTTCCGTTTTTCCGGATTTCGCGGGAAATCGAGAAGGTGGCCAAGGGGGAAGGCAAGCGGATCGAGAGCTATTTGCAGCTGCGCACCGCCAATTCCGAGAAGATTAAAAACCGGATTTTGATTGATTCCCCGGGGTTTGATGCGGATGATCAGCGGACCTCGACGCTGCGGATTACCGACCATATTTTGGACCTGTCAGACCTTGTGCTTGTGTTTTTTGACGCCCGCCACCCAGAGCCGGGGGCGATGCAGGACACGCTGGAGCACCTTGTTTCGCGCACGATTGCGCGGACGGATGCCAGCAAATTTATCTATATTCTCAACCAGATAGACACCGCCGCCAAGGAGGACAACCCCGAGGCGGTGGTGGGGGCTTGGCAGCGGGCCATTGCGCAGGCGGGGCTAACGGCGGGCAAGTTTTACACCATTTATAACGAGGCGGCGAGTGTGCCGATTGAGGACGCGGCCCTGCGCGCGCGCTTCCAGAGCAAGCGGGATGCGGACCTGAGCGAAATCCACGCCCGCATGGACGAGATCGAGGTGCAGCGCAATTACCGGATTGTCAGCGTGCTGGAAACCGTGGCCAACGAGCTGGTGGATGATATTCTGCCGCAGCTCCGCAAAGCCAAGGCCAAATGGCGGCGGAATGTGCTGATTGGGGACGGCGTGGCGCTGGGGCTGCTGGTGGCGGCGGTGGTTGGCTTTATGGCGACCTTCGATATGTGGCCGCCTGCCGAGGTGTTCTCGGGTGAGTGGCTGTCGGCCAACTGGCTGGATGTTGCGGGCGTGGGGGTTGGCCTTGCCATACTGGCGCTGGCGTTTCACTTCTGGCTGCGCGGCAGCCTCGCGCGGCGCATCGCCCGCAAGCTGACGCCGAAATATGGCCAGCTGGAGCTGAACATGCGCAAAGCCTTTATGAAAACCGCAGGCTGGATGCACTCGATCTTTACGCCTGATCCGGCGGGCTGGGGCAACGGCCCCGCCAAGCGGCTGCGGCAAATCAGGGAGACCTTGGCGAACCATATCCAGAGCTTGAATGACCTCTATGCGGACCCGTCAGGAAAGACGGTTGAGGGGGTGGTAGAAGAAGACAGCAAGTATTAGTGAATTTACCTCAGTTTCAAAATATTGTCGTTGCCCTTATTTACACCTATTGGTGGTTCTTTATTTTTCTTATCCCTCAATGCTTGTGGTCGTGATTGAATTATCGTAAACAAATAAAAAGGGAGCCAACAAAATGAATTCAGCGGAAGCAAAGCCTTCGAAGAACAACAGTAAGAGTATAGGAACCGTAAATGCATATTCCGCATTCTTCGGAGCCGTAGTCGGAGTTGCATTCTCCCTAATTTCCGTAAGCTTTTTTGTCGGCGGCCAATGGGGGCAATGGACAGAAATAAGAGATGCCCATAAAATAAATCAAGTTATCAATCAAGATATGACCCCACCTGATGTGTCGAAATTCCTTACCGACGACGATATTCCAGACCTTTCGATTTATGCTACAAAGTCCGATTTAACTCAAATTGAAAAATTCCCACAAGGAAGTTTGGTGATGAACATCCGTGGATCAGACTGTCCTTCTGGGTGGATCGGATTGGGGTTGGCAAGTATTGTCGCGCCCGAACAAGGAGATTTAATTCGGTACATACGTGATATAAAGGCATATCGACATGTCGAAAGCGATGGTGTTGTTCCAAGTAGGTACGACAACTTTGACGCATTCGTCTGCGTAAAAAGTTAACGCTACACGCTCATACTTATGCAACCGCTAAAGATTGCGGTAAGTAGAGATTCTACTATGTTACGAAAATAGCTTCAGGTAAGTGAATTACCCAACACTTTAAAAATGTCAAGAATTCCATTTGCCCCCTACTCCACCCCAACCCCACCAAGCATCCGCCGCCACCTGTCCATAATGTCCACCGGAGCCGCGCGCCCATTAAACAAATCCGTCATCGCGTCCTGCATAAACAGGCTTTGCTTTTGCGCCGTCCCAAAAGGGTCGGTGCAGGGGAGCACGGCGATGGCGTCGTATATGCCTCGGGCTTGGGATTGGATCGCGGGGTTTTGCCAGCGGGTGGTGCGCAGTTCGGTCATGAAGCTGAGGTCGCAGCCGCAGTTGAAGCGCCCAAGGTTGGCGGTGCAGATGTCGTGGCGCATGCAGGCGGCGTCGAGCGCATCAATCGGTGGGCCGGCCAGCGCGGGGGTGGCGGGGTAGTTTGGCCCGCACCAGTTGCCATACACGGCCACGCTTTGCGCCGTTGCGCTTAATGGCCACAGCAGGGCAAGGACAAACAATCGTTTTACCAGCGCGTTTCCCATGATATACTCCTATTTGAATATATGCATTCTACAGAATCACCCCGCGCAAGCCAAGCACGAGGCGCGCCGCAAAAGGTCACAGTATGAATATGGACGCCAACTGCCCTATCCCCCTCGGCCTGTGTGCCGACGAGTCCTTCCGCCTCGCGATTTATGAAAGCGGCCATGCGCTGACGGCCCGCGCGCTGGGGATAGATATTATCCACGTGCGTATGCGCCCGCGCCCGCCGACCCTGGCCTCGGACAAAACCATCAGCGGCAACGGCATTGACGGCTTGCTGAAAACGCTGGAAAACCGCGTGATCGAGCTGTTTGGCGGGCAGATCGCCGAGGAGCATATTTGCGGCACCAATAGCTGCTGCTCGGGCGATGTGGCGCGGATTGACGAGCTGTGCAACCTGATTGCGGGGCTAAGCGGCACCAGCGACAAGGACAACGTGTGGTTCGAGCTCGAAGACACAGCGCTGGAGATTTTTAAGGACGAGGCCTACCGCGACGCCATTCTGCCGATTGCGACCTTCCTGAATGATCAGGTGGAAGCGGGCGTGGCCGAGATTGAGGGCGCGCTGATTGATGCGGAGCTGAATAAGTATCTGCCGGAAACCCCGAAGAAAAAGGGCGGCATTGGTGGGTTTTTGTTTGGGCGGTAAAATGAAGGTAGCGGCTTTGGCATAGATTCAGGCCGTTAGTTTTTCTTCTTCTTCCACTCATACATATCCATTATTGTATTATACAATTCCTGACGGGGTTCGACCGTAACCAGCCGCTAGAGGCCGCCTTATTTTCCGGTTTTCCCGCATTTATGATCCGTCTTTAACGACGTCGTTATGGACGTGTTTTATTGGGGAGCGGGTTATGCGGGGTGAAACTCTTGTTGGCGTGGAGCGGCGGCGACGGTGGTCGGAGGATCAGAAGTTTTCGATTTTGGCTGAAGTTGGCGTGAACGGGGCGACGGTCACCCAGGTGGCGCAGCGCCATGAGATCACACGGCAACAGATTTATGCCTGGCG
>JAJRRX010000040.1 GCA_024279075.1 Alphaproteobacteria bacterium
CCAAGCGAAAAGCGCCTTGGCGATGAGGCCACCGAGCGCCTGCGCGGTTTGGTCGCCAGCCAGCCCGTAACCCGCGTTACGCGCAATGGCACTGATCGCTATGCGCGCACCTTGGCCAGAATTTGGCTTGGCGGCACTGATCTGGCCGAAACAATGGTTTCCGAAGGCTTTGCAGTGCGCTACACTGGCGGCACACGTATTAACTGGTGCGAGCGCCTCGCAAATTCTGGAAATAACTGATGGCAAATGCTGAAAACCCCGCCGACCCGTTCAAAAAAGCCCTCGCCGAGGCCACCAAAACGCTGGCCAATGTGCCGGAGCTGAATGTTTCCTACACGGTCGACCCCGCTGGCATGTCTGGCGACACCATGCGCCTGCCCCAAGTCACCCGCCGGATGACCGCGCAAGAAGTGCTGTTGGCGCGCGGCACGGCGGATGCGATGGCGATGAAACTGCGCTTTCATAACCCCGCCACCAATGGCAAATACGCCCCGCAAGGCGAGATCGCCTCGGCAGTGTTTGACGCACTTGAAACCGCCCGCTGCGAGGCTTTAGGCGCGCGCGCTCTGCCCGGCACCGCTAAAAACATTGGCGCAAAAATTGAATCCGAAGCGCTAGCGCAGGGGTTTGAAAAAGCTACTGATCCTGCCCAAGCCCCGCTCGCCGCCACCGCTGGCTACCTTTTGCGCGAGCTAGCCACCGGAAAAGCCCTGCCCAAAGCCGCGCAAAACGTGCTGGATTTGCGCCGCGATACGCTTGAGGGCCAAGCGGGCAGCACCCTTCAAAATGCACTAGAGAGCTTAGACGACCAAGCCGCTTTTGCCCGCCTCGCGCGGCAGGTTATCTCGGACCTCGGCTATGGCGACCAGCTCGGCGACGACCCAGATCAGGACGACGAAAACGAGGATGACGAGGCCGAAGAGGACGGCGAAAACGAACAAGACCAAGAGGGAGCGGACGAGGAGAATTCGCAGGAGCAAGACCAGCAACCGCCCGAAGACCAAGACGACGAAGAGCAGCAAATGCAATCTGAAATCGCGGCGCAGGATGACCCGAATGCACAAGTGGCCGACGAGACCGAGATCGAGGATGGCGACCCGCCCGACGAGCCGCCCGCCCCTGCGCCGCATTCCGATGCAGACCCGCTCTACCGTGCCTTCACCACTGATTATGACGAAGAAATTCGCGCTGAAGAACTAGCCGACCCTGCCGAGCTGGAGCGCCTGCGCGCTTATCTGGACCAGCAGCTTGCCCCCTTCAAATCCGCTGTTGGCCGCCTTGCCAACCGCCTGCAACGCCGCTTACAGGCCCAGCAAAACCGAACATGGAATTTTGACCTTGAGGAAGGCGTGCTTGACGCCGCCCGCCTCGCCCGTGTGGTTGCCAACCCAACCACGCCCTTGAGCTTCAAGCAGGAAAGCGACATCGAGTTTAAGGACACGGTGGTGACCCTGCTCATAGACAATTCCGGCTCCATGCGGGGCCGCCCGATCTCCATCGCTGCCATCTGCGCTGACGTGCTGGCGCGCACGCTGGAGCGCTGCCAAGTGAAGGTCGAGATCCTCGGCTTTACCACCCGCGCATGGAAGGGTGGCCAAAGCCGCGAGGCATGGCTAAAGGCCGACCGGCCCGCCCTGCCCGGCCGCCTGAACGACCTGCGCCATATCATCTACAAAGGCGCCGACGCCCCGTGGCGGCGCAGCCACACCAACCTTGGCTTGATGATGAAAGAAGGCTTACTCAAGGAAAACATCGACGGCGAGGCGCTGGAATGGGCCTACCGCCGGATGCTGAAACGCCCAGAGGCCCGCCGCATTTTAATGGTGATTTCTGATGGTGCGCCGGTGGATGACAGCACGCTCTCGGTCAACCCCGCCTCCTACCTTGAAAAGCACCTGCGCGACGTGATCGACATGGTCGAAACCCGCAAAGGCGTGGAGCTGATCGCCGTTGGCATCGGCCATGACGTAACGCGCTATTATAGCCGCGCCGTGACCATCACCGATGTCGAGCAACTGGCGGGCGCGATGACAGAGCAACTGGCGAACCTGTTTGAGAAAGACGCCCGCAAACGCGCGCGGTTGTTTAAGGCCAGCTAACATTGCGGCGCACCAAGGCTGGCCTGCTTGGCAAGCTCCCCCCCGCGCCGCCCTCTACCCTCAGCGCTTCCTTCGCTTCATACATTGCCAAAAAGCGCAAACCTCCGCGCGCGGCGCGAGCAACACCTGCCCACAAGTACTATGGTTGACGCGCCGCACCCGAGCGCAGCGAGGCACGGTCCGATGCGAAGCAGCGGATATATTGCGTTATGCCATCGCCTTGCGCACAGCCCGCCAAATGGCAATGGCGGCAAAGAATGCGCCAATGCCAAACAGCGCCACCGCCATCGGCCACAGCAGCATTGGCCCCACCGCGTTTTCCCAAATCACCGGCGACAGGTAGCGCTCGATCCCGGGCTGGAGGCCCAGCAAGGAGCCGCGATCAAAGTTAAACCACACCTGTCCGATGGGCTGAAATTCAAACGCGGTTTCGTTCAGGTTGGCAAGCTGCCAATCAAAATAAGCCCGCACCGCTGCTGATACTATAAAAAATACTGCCAATATGCGTGCCATCCCGCCGCTCCTTTTGTGCTTTCACTTGCGGCACCCTAGACCACGGCGCATAAAGGCGCAAATAACACCGCCTAACCCCCGCGTGAGGAATGTTTCAATGTATCAAAGCTTCAAAACC
>JAJRRX010000041.1 GCA_024279075.1 Alphaproteobacteria bacterium
ACCCGCCCGGCGAGTTTTATCGCGATATTTGTGAGTATCTTGATGCGCGGCTAAGTGCGCTGGGCTTTACCACAGAGCTAATTCGCGCCCTTGGCACCCCTGGTGATTGCGAAAAATACCCACGCTGGAACATAATTGCCCGCTTTGAGGGCGCACATGCCGGCGAGTGTGTGCATTTCAACAGCCATATAGATGTGGTGACGATTGGGCAGGGCTGGACAAAGGACCCTTTTGGCGGCGAGCTGGTTGATGGCAGGGTTTATGGCCGTGGGTCTTGTGACATGAAGGGCGGGCTGGCCACTTCGATTATCGCTGTAGAAGCCTTCCTGGAAACATGGCCCGATTTCAGCGGCGCGATAGAGATTTCCGGCACGGCGGACGAGGAAACCGGCGGTTTTGGCGGCGTGGCTTACCTATCAGAACAGGGGTATTTCAGCCCCAAGCGCGTGCAGCATGTTATCATCCCCGAACCCCTGCACAAAGACCGTGTGTGCCTTGGCCATCGCGGCGTGTTCTGGGCAGAGATCGAAACCCATGGCCGCATTGCCCACGGCTCTATGCCTTTTCTAGGTGATTGCGCCGTGCGCCATATGGGGGCGGTTATGGCGGAAATGGAGGCGAGCCTGTTTCCGGCGCTGGCCAAAAAGCGCACCGATATGCCCGTCATCCCCGAAGGGGCCAAGCAAAGCACGATGAACATCAACTCCATCCACGGTGGGCAGGTGGAGCCGGAGGCCGATTTCACCGGCCTTCCCAGCCCCTTGGTGCCGGACCATTGCAAAATGATTGTCGACCGCCGCTTCCTTTTGGAGGAAAACATTGAGGATGTGGAGGCGGAGCTGCGGGCGGTGCTGGAGAAGGTGAAATCCGAGCGGGCAGATTTCCGCTATGATTTCACCCCCATCCACTCCGTCATCCCCTCCATGACCGCGAAAGACGCCCCCGTAGTGACAACCGTAGCGGATGCCATCGAAGCCGTTATGCATAAAAAAGCCGAATATGTGGTCTCGCCGGGCACCTATGACCAAAAACACATTGACCGCATAGGGCGGATGAAGAACTGTATTGCCTATGGGCCGGGGATTCTGGATCTCGCGCACCAGCCGGATGAATATATCGAGGTGGGCGACATGCTCGACTCGGCCAAAGTAATGGGCCTAGCGCTCGCTGAATTGCTGACGGGAACACCCGCAGCCAACCAAGGAGGTTAACATGAAACGCATTTTAACGGGGGCCAGCGTGCTTGCCCTGCTCGCCTCGGGGGCCATGGCCGCCAGCACCAGCATCACCATCGGTGACCAGCTAGAGCCGCCGCATTTGGACCCGACAGCGGGTGCCGCTGGCGCGATTGATAACGTGGTTTATATCAACATCTATGAGGGCCTCACAGAGTTCGCCTCTGATGGCTCCGTCATTCCCGCCCTTGCCGAAAGCTGGGATATTTCCGAGGACGGCCTTACATATACGTTCCACCTGCAAAGCGGCGTAAAGTTCCATGACGGCTCCGATATGACGGCCTCGGACGTCGTCTGGTCCCTCAACCGCGCCCGCGCTGAAGACAGCGTGAATGCGCAAAAAGGCCTCTTCGCCAATATCGCCGATGTGAGCGCGCCGGATGACACAACGGTTGTCGTGACCCTCTCCACCCCAACAGGCAACTTCCTGTTCAACATGGCGTGGGGCGATGCCGTAGTGCTGAATGAGGGCGACGATATCGAATCCCTCAAAACCGCGCCCAACGGCACAGGTGCCTTCACCTTCACCAACTGGGTGCAGGGCGATAGCATCACCATGACCCGCAACGAGGCTTACTGGGGTGACCCTGCCAAGCTCGAAAGCGTCACCATCAAATACATCTCGGACCCGACCGCGGCCTTCAACGCCGTTATGGCCGGCGATGTAGACGCCTTCCCAACCTTCCCCGCGCCCGAAAACCTGCCGCAGTTTGAAGCCGATCCACGCTTTACAGTGATCGTTGGCTCCACCGAGGGCGAGACCATCCTCTCGACCAACAACAAAATGCCGCCTTTCGATAATCCGAAAGTCCGCGAAGCCTTGGCCCACGCCATTGACCGCAACGCCATCATAGACGGCGCCATGTTTGGCTACGGCACCCCCATCGGCACCCACTTCGCGCCGCATAATCCGGCCTATCTGGACCTGACAGCACAGAGCAACTACGACCCGGAACTGGCAAAATCCCTACTCGCCGAAGCGGGCTTTGCGGACGGCTTCACCACCACACTGAAACTGCCACCGCCCTCTTATGCGCGGCGCGGCGGAGAGATCATCGCGGCGCAGCTGCGTGAGGTTGGCATCGAGACCGAAGTCACCAACCTTGAGTGGGGCCAGTGGCTGGAAGAAGTGTTCAAAGGCAAGGATTTTGGCCTCACCATCGTCAGCCACACCGAGCCAATGGATATCGGCATCTACGCCAATCCAGACTACTACTTCCAGTATGACAGCGCGGCCTTCCAAGCCCTGATGAACGACCTGAACGGCGCGACAGACCCAGCCGCCCGCACAGAAATCCTGCAAGCAGCGCAACAGATGATCGCGGATGATTATGTCAACGGCTACCTGTTCCAGCTCGCCAAAACCGGCGTTGCCAATGCCAATATCCGAGGCCTCTGGGAAAACGCCCCGACCCAAGGCAGCAACCTCGCCGAGGTTTACTGGGTAGACTAAA
>JAJRRX010000042.1 GCA_024279075.1 Alphaproteobacteria bacterium
GAGACGGCGTAACCCTGCTGCCCGCGATGGCGGCGCGCGAAGGTAAGCTGGTGCTTAAGCCCGTAGCGGGAGACGGCGCTGCGCGGCAGGTCTGCCTTGTATATCGCCAAAGCTTCCCGCGCCCTGAAACTATATCGGCCTTGGCAGATATCATCCGAAAGGCAAGCCATGGCTGAGCTTCCAGACTTTGTGCAGCACCTTGGCGTGGTCTCTGATCGGGGCAGTAAATATGCCGTGAGCGGCGGGCGAGTGCGCTCGCAGGCCGATATCAAAGCCTTCCTAAAGCGGCTAAAACGCACAAAAAAGTTCGCCAAGGCCACCCATAACACATGGGCGGCACGGCTGGCCGATGGCACCGAAGCCAAAAACGACGACGGGGAAGGTGGCGCTGGGATGATCATTTTGCAGATGATGCAGCGAGAAGGGCTGGAAGATGCGATTATCATTGTCACCCGCTGGTATGGTGGCACCCATCTTGGTGGCGATCGCTTTCGCCATGTTAAAACCTCTGTTCAGCATTTGTTCGATCAGCTAGACTAGGCAAAAAGGAATCCCGATGCTTGACCTGCTTATGGCCATTCAGAAAATCGCCAATACAGCCAAAACCCGTGAGGCCATGTGGCAGGCGATCCTGACGGAAGCAGAAGTGGCGCGCATGGCTGAGGTCGGGGTGTATCGCGGGGCCTTTGCCGAAAGCGTGTTGGGGGCGTGTGAGATAGAAGCCTACACCATGATCGACCCATGGCAGCCCCTGCCCAATTGGCACAAGCCCGCCAACCACGATGCGCCGCGCTTTGATGAAATCTTTGCCGAGGCCATGCAGCGCACGGATTTCGCCGCTGACAAGCGCCATGTTTTGCGCTGCACCACCAAAGAAGCCGCGTCTCAGATTGATGCGGCAAGCCTCGATATGGTCTATATTGACGGCGACCACACCCTGCGCGGCATCACGCTGGACCTGACCCTGATGTATGGTAAGCTGCGCGCTGGCGGGCTGCTGGGCGGAGATGATTTTACCATGTCTGTCTGGCAACACGGGCCGGATTTTGACCCAACATTTGTGTGCCCCTACGCGATATACTTTGCCGAGGCCATGGATGTGCCGATTATTATCCTGCCCTTTTTGCAGTTTCTAATTCTGAAAGAGCCAACGCTGGGGTTTGAGGTGTTTCATTTAGTCGACGAGTATAAAAACCTGCGGCTTAATGAGTTGATGCAGATGCCCGCACGATTTAAGGAGCGCAACAATGATTGAGCGGTTGCTCACTGATTTGCAATCCAGCCCTGACTGGATAAAGCTGCTGATCGCCAGCCTCACCATAGCCGCGCTTTGGGCGGTGGTGAACAGGCGCAAAGTAGCACTGGCGCGGGCTGAAGCTGAAGTGATAGGCGCACGGGGCCAAGCCGAGGGCTATGAGGCCCAGCTGGCGGAGTTAGTGGCGGAATTGCGGGGGGCACAGGAAGCTTTAACGGAAGCGCGAGAGGAAAACGTGCGGCTGGAGACTTCATTGGAAATGCAGCATGCCAGCAATGCCGAGAAGCTAGCGCTGCTGAACGAGAATGGCGAGCGGTTAAAAGCCGAGTTCAAGGCGCTGGCGGGGCAGGTTATGGAGACCCACGGCGAAAAGTTTGAGCGGCAGAACCGCCAGCGACTGCAAGACGTGCTGCAACCCCTCAAGGAACATATAGGCAAGTTTGAGGCCGAGCTGCGCGGCGTGCATGAGGCCGCGGGCAAGGACCGCGTGGCGCTTAAGCACCAGATCGAGACGTTGACCCAGCAGAGCGCGGAAGTGTCGCTGGAGGCCCATAACCTCGCCAAAGCATTAAAGGGCGACCAGCAAAAACAGGGCGCTTGGGGGGAGATGGTGCTGGCCAGCATTCTTGAGCGCTCGGGCCTGCGCGAAGGCGAGGAATATGAGGTGCAGAGCCATTATCGTGGTGACGAGGGGCAGGCGTTTCGCCCCGATGTGGTGGTCAACCTGCCCGGCGGGCGGCGGCTGGTGGTGGATAGCAAGGTGTCCTTGGTGGCCTATGAGCGCGCGGTAAATGCCGAGGACGAGGCAGGGAGAGTGGCCAATATGAAGCTGCATGTTGGCTCCGTCAAAACCCATATCGACACCCTGAGCGCCAAGAAATACCACGAGCTGGATGATGGCTCGGTCGATTATGTGATCCTGTTTATGCCGATTGAAAGCGCCTTTTCCGAGGCGGTGCAAGCCAGCCCCGACCTTTCGCTTTATGCCTCCGAGCGCAACATCGTGATTGCCTCGCCCACCAACCTGATGGTGGCGCTAAAAACGGTGGATAACCTGTGGTCGATTGATCGCCGCAACAAAAACGCGCTCGATATCGCCAAGCGGGCGGGGCTGCTTTATGATAAATTTGTCGGCTTCACGCAGGATATGGAGAAGGTCGGCGAGCGCCTCACCCAAGCCCAAACCAGCCACGCAGC
>JAJRRX010000043.1 GCA_024279075.1 Alphaproteobacteria bacterium
CTCCAATTTAGGGCTTGGGTTTTCTCATAACTTGTCTATGCTCTGTGCCGCAGTTGCAAAAGGGCTAAAAGGAAATTTTATGGCGCGTAAACCCCTGTCTTTTGATTTTGATATCTCGGCCGCTTCGGATAAAAAGAAGCGTAGCAAGCGGCGCGGTATGTCTGGCGCAGTGGAAACCTCTTCGCGCGTGTGCCAAAAGGAGGGCTGCGAGCTGCCGGGGAAATATCGCGCGCCCAAATCAGCCGATAACCTAGAGGAATTCATCTGGTTTTGCCTGGATCACATTCGCCAGCACAACAAAGAATGGAACTTCTTTAGTGAACGCGCCACCTTGACCCCCGAACAAGCCGCGCAGGAAGCCAACACGTGGGAGCGCCCGACCCAGCCCATAGGGGATGCGATGAATGACCCTGAAGCCGCCGCATGGGCCCGCTTTGGCTTTGATAACCCGAAGGAAGTTTTGGGCGATAATGCCACCAAAAACCCCGCCAATGGCACCGGCCGCACCACCCGCCGCTTACCACCAACCGAAACAAAGGCGCTGACGATTCTGGACGCAGGCGACAGCATGACCAAAGCCGAGATTCGCAAGGTTTATAAAGCCTTGGTAAAAGACCTGCACCCAGACCTGAATGGAGGCCGCCGTGATGACGAGGACCGCCTGACCGAGGTTGTTTGGGCATGGGAACAGATCAAAATCAGCCGCCTATTCAAGCCGTAGGGTGCGTGGTCTCCCACGCACCACTCCGAGCCGCGCCTAAAACATGCCGTTTTCATGTGCCATTGCGTCCGGCACCGGCTGAACCACATCCCAATGCTCGACAATCTTGCCGCTTTCCACCCGAAACAGGTCATAAAACGCCATCGCGGCGCCGCCAAATTGCCCCTCGGATTGCACAAACACAAAGTTACCCTCAGCCACCACATTGTGCACCTGCGTATAGCCAAAGCTGATGTTATTTTCAGCCAAATAGCCCATAAATGCCCCTAGCCCTTCCAGCCCGTCGCCAATTTGTGGGTTATGTTGTGCATAGGTCTCGCCCAGATAGCCCGCCAGCATCTCGCCGCGCCCGTTCACCAGCACATCATCCACAAACCCGAGCACCAGCGCTTTATTGGCGGCGGTGTCCTCAAGGTCGGTAATCTCGCTCGGCCCGTCGAGCATCGACCGCCCGCTGACCGTTTCAGCCACGTTATCCGTGATCGCATCCCAATGCTCGGCGATCTGGCCATTTTCTAGCCGAAACAGGTCAAACACCACCTTTTCGCCGCCAAACTGCATGGCACTTTGCACCATCACAAGATCACCCTCAGAAAGCACCCGCACGGGCGCAATCTCTACCCCGCCAATGCTTTCGATATAATCCACAAAGCCCAATAGCCCCGCGCGGCCATCTTCTGCCACGGGGTTGTGTTGGATGTAGCCCTCAGCCACATTCTCCATAATAAAACTGCGGTCTTGCTGCACCAGTCCTTGCGCTAGCAGCCCCAAAACCAGCGCTTTGTTATCCTGCGCCAAAGCCGGGCTTGCGGCCCCGAGCGCTGCTATCATTGCGATTACCTTCATTTTATCATCCCATCCAAAGGCGGTTTGCTTTTTGCCCCGCCGTGGGTTACAAATAACAAGCTACTCTCATAAAGGAAGTAGGCACTAAAAAGTAACCGGAAGAAAAATGAAGCACAACCATGAATTCGACCCAAACCTCTGCCCTGTCCGCACGATTCTAGCCAAAATTGGCGATAAATGGTCTATCCTGCTGCTGCACGAGCTAAAGCCCGGCCAACAGCGCTTTTCCGAGCTGGCCCGCGCCCTCCCCGATATTTCCCAACGTATGCTCACTGCCACCCTGCGCAAACTAGAGCGCGACGGGCTTATCAGCCGCCACGTAACCCCCAGTATTCCGCCGCGCGTGGATTATAAGCTCACCGCGCTCGGCCACTCGCTGCTTGCTCCGCTCGACAGCCTCTCCGCTTGGGCTGCCACCCATAAAGCCGAGATTGACACTAATCGTACCACGTATGATGGGCAGCACGCCTCCTTGTCTCGTTAAGCCGCCGCGCCGTTCTTTGGCTATCCAGAAAGCCCCTCGGTTTCAAAACCGGTTTCCAGTGGTCATTAACCCGCGTGGGTTATTTCTGAGGCTGGTGTAATCCAGATCAACCGAACGATAGACACCGTCGGTGATATAAACAATATTAAGCGCTGTGCGCCCCTTGGAATCACGGACCAAAACAAAGCCCGAGGTGGCCTGCGCGGCTTGCTCAAAAAACGCCTGAATATCAAATTGCGCCGGGTTATTCCGCCCGTCCATGCGCAGCCTGCGCCCCCAGCGGCTAGCCGCTTGTAAGTGGGCTGATGTTAACGGGCTTCGGCTTGCGTAATCACGCTCTTTATTCTTCCCATTTACCGTAAAGCGTGTGGTGCCGGTTTGAATATTCACACGGCAATTCGTCACCACATTGGTGGCATATAAACCGCCCCCACTGCCAGCCGCGATAATGCAGTTTTGGGTTTGCGCCGCCGCCAATGAAGGGGTGGTAAGCAGAGCCACAAAAAGAGCAATACTTCGAATGTTTTTGATCAGTTTCAACATAGTGTTTCCTTAAGGGAAGGCCACGCCTTTGCCGCGCAGCCATAGTGGCAATTTATACGAATCTATGGCGAGCACGCGCGGCTAACCACTGACTAAGGTCCAGCTCCGTTTGGCAATGGTCTGAAACGGGAAAGCACTTTTTGAGTTCCCTGGTTTTTGCCCCGAAAGCCAAGCCAAGTAAAACCTCCCCTTGCACCCGCCGTGTGAATGGTTACAACGTAAAGAACCACATGATTGACAGCGATATTGAATAGAGAACCACCATGACAGCGATCGACAAACCCACCGAAACCTTCAGCGTGCAAGACCTGTTTGGCTTTGAGACCGAGATGACGATCAAGGGCTTTGAGGGCCGCACCGACCGCGTGCCCGAGATTGATCCGACCTATAAGTTTGACCCAGAAACCACCCTCGCTATTTTGGCTGGCTTCAAGCACAATCGCCGCGTGATGATCCAAGGCTACCACGGCACGGGGAAATCGACCCATATCGAGCAGGTCGCGGCGCGCATCAACTGGCCCACAGTGCGGGTGAACCTCGATAGCCATATCAGCCGAATTGACCTGATCGGCAAAGACGCCATCAAGCTGCGGGACGGCGTGCAGGTGACAGAGTTTCAAGAGGGCATCCTCCCATGGGCCCTGCGCAACCCCGCCGCGATTGTGTTTGATGAGTATGACGCGGGCCGCCCTGACGTGATGTTCGTGATCCAGCGCATTCTGGAAACAGACGGCAAGCTCACGCTCCTCGACCAAAACGAAATCATCACCCCGCACCCGTCCTTCCGGCTGTTTGCCACCGCCAACACCGTTGGCCTTGGTGATACCACCGGCCTTTACCACGGTGTGCAGCAGATCAACCAGGCCCAGATGGACCGCTGGAGCCTTGTTGCCACGCTGAACTACCTCAGCCACGACGCCGAAAGCGCCATCGTGCTGGGCAAAGCGCCGCATTATAACACCGTGGATGGCCGCAAAATCATCGGTCAGATGGTCACCGTGGCCGACCTTTCCCGCACCGCCTTTATGAACGGCGATATATCCACCGTTATGTCGCCGCGCACAGTGATCACATGGGCGCAAAACGCCGAGATTTTCAAAGACGTTGGCTTTGCTTTCCGCCTGACCTTCCTGAATAAATGTGACGAGCTAGAGCGGCAAACCGTAGCCGAATTCTACCAGCGCTGCTTTGACGAAGAACTGCCGGAGAGTGCCGTGAGTGTGAGTTTGGGGTAACGCATGAAGCGTAATACGCTCGCCAAACTTACTTTTCTCACCGCTATTATTGCGCTTGTGTTTGCATATTATCCAAAGCCGGGGCCTGCCGGTCCCTCCGATGCTAGCGCCAACTGCCGCATCACCCATGTGGTTGACGGCGACACGGTGGACCTGAAATGCGAGGGCACCCAAACTGAGCGTATACGCCTAATGGGCTATGACACCCCCGAGACCTATTACGCCGAATGCCCAAGCGAAAAGCGCCTTGGCGATGAGGCCACCGAGCGCCTGCGCGGTTTGGTCGCCAGCCAGCCCGTAACCCGCGTTACGCGCAATGGCACTGATCGCTATGCGCGCACCTTGGCCACCATTTGGCTTGGCGGCATTGATCTGGCCGAAACAATGGTTTCCGAAGGCTTGGCGCTGCGCTACACTGGCGGCACACGAATAAATTGGTGCGCGCACCTCGCAGATTCTGGAAGCAACTGATGGCCAAACCCGATAACCCCGCCGACCCGTTCAAAAAGGCCCTCGCCGAGGCCACCAAAACGCTGGCCAATGTGCCGGAGCTGAATGTTTCCTACACGGTCGACCCCGCTGGCATGTCTGGCGACACCATGCGCCTGCCCCAAGTCACC
>JAJRRX010000044.1 GCA_024279075.1 Alphaproteobacteria bacterium
GCCCTGACCGCCGCTGAAAGGCTCGCCCGCGCCGCGCATGATATGCGCCTTGGCTTGCCTATAGGCGTGCAGGCAGGGGGCGAATTGTGGCTGGTGGCGGCGGTAGAAACTTTGGGGGCAGCGCGCTGGGAGGCCCTGCGGGGCCTGAACACGCCCGTGCTGGCACTTACTTCATGGCGGGCCGAAACCCTGCATATTCCGGTTTATGATGGCGACCTTGTGCGGGTCACTCTTCCTCAAAGCGCTGATCTGGCATGGCTTAAAGCCGTAGCGGACCCGTCGATCGACCTTGCCACCCCCCTCAAAGGCCCCTTCCGCGCGGCTCGTGGCGGCCAAGTTGGTGCGCACCGTGCTGCGATCACGCTTTGCAAAAAAGCGCACCTGCTCCCCGCCGCGCTGGTGGTGGCGGTGGAAACCCTGCCCGAGGGGCTACTCATGCTTGATGTTGCCGATATCGCCGATGCTGCCAAACCCCGCCTGCGCGAGATCTCTTCCGCCCGTGTGCCGCTCGAAGTCTCCAAGCTCGGCCGCGTCCACGTGTTCCGCCCCGATGATGGCGGCGAGGAGCATTACGCCATCGAAATCGGCAGCGCTGACCGCAGCCAGCCAGTGCTTGCGCGCCTGCATTCGGCTTGCTTCACGGGCGATCTAATCGGCTCGCTCAAATGCGATTGCGGCCCGCAGCTTCGCGCGGCGCTGGCGCAAATGGGCAATGAGGGCGCAGGGGTGTTGCTTTATATGAACCAAGAGGGCCGCGGCATAGGGCTTGACAATAAAATGCGCGCCTATAGCCTTCAAGACGAGGGCTTTGATACTGTCGAGGCCAACCACCGGCTTGGGTTTGAAGATGATGAACGCAACTTCGAGCTCGGCGCGCAGATGCTCAAAGCGCTGGGGTTTAGCGCCGTGCGGTTGATGACCAATAACCCCGCCAAAATATCCAAAATGCAAAGCTCCGGCGTGGCGGTGGCCGCGCGGGTGCCGCTAGAGGTCGGCGAAAATCCGCATAATGCGGCATACCTATCGGTGAAAGCACAAAAGAGCGGGCATTTGCTTTAGGCATTGGTAAAGGCTACTCTGAGCCTTCATCCAACTTCTGCGCCAGCACCTGAATAAACTGCATTATCTTCTGTTGTTGTTGCTGCAACTCCTCTATCTGACCTTGCATCTGCTTCGTCTGATTTGGCGCTTGCTGCTCAGCCTGATCAACAGGCGGGATATCCCCTTCAAGTCCGTGCTCAAGAATAAGGGCTTTCATATCATGCATCCGTAGCTTGGCTTGGGCGTTATTGATCGGGTTAAGCTGCTTCGGGTGGTTTATGGCGGTTTGATATGCGTTAACCGCACTGTCATACAACCTTTTGGCTTCGGCCATGTCATAGCTTTTTTGCCGATATTGTCGGTGATATACGCAAGAAACAGGGCATCAAAGGCGCTGGCCCGGTAGAACCAGATTGCGGCAATGTTGACAGAGGGTTGATCCCCGACGCTGGCACCCAAAGCGAGGGCGCTAAAGGTTATGGCATCCGCAAATTTTCCAGTTTCGACCGAGATATCGGTCAATAAAAAATATGCAGTTTCAGCGAAGGGCTTCCGCTTGTTGCGTTTTTCATAGGCCTCTATCCAGTCCTTGACCCGCTTATATGCGCCCTCGTTATTTCCCGCTTGTTTGAGCCTAACAGCGGTATTGGTCACCGAGCGCTGATCGTCGGAGAGGTTCTTTCTGAAATCCTTTTCGACCTCCTCTAGCTTTTCTGTATCGCCGATGGCATCATAAAAATCGGCAACAAAGATATACATCCGCCAGTTCCAATGCGCTCGGCCATTATTACCGGCCTCCTCAATCCAGCCTAGGCCTTGTTCGTACTCGGCGCTTTTGGCAGCATACTGAATTCCGTGGGCCAACAGGTCAATATTGGGCACATAACCCTCACTATCACTCCTGCGGTAGTACTCGATGGCGGCAAGGCATATCTCGTAACCAAGCTTTTCCTGATCATTACTGCCAAGAACAGACGAGATGTTAAACCAGTCAGTTGGGGTGCCCGATGCGTTGTTAGCTTTCAGCTTCTCCAGCACGGCAAGCGTGTAAGCAACAGCTTCATCAATTTTTCCCCTCTGGAATAGTATTGAGATATTTCTATGGGCCACACCTGCTGATGCTGGTCGATCATCCGCCATGCTCTTGATCGATGGAAATTCGACAAGAATCCCGAATTTATCGGAAATTTCGCGTTCGATTTCGATGGATTTTTCTTGAAGCGTAGCAAAGTTCGCATTCAGCTCAGCGGTTCGTGCTTCAGCACCCTCCCGCAAGGCAACTTCAACTTCCTTTTGTGTTATGTCTCTAAGCTCTTGTTTTGTTTTCTTAAATTGCTCTTTATTCGATTCATCCGCTTCTACAATGTCCTCACGTAGGTCTGCAATTTCCCTTTTTGTTGTTTCCCTAAATTCAATTGAAGCTGCCTCAAACCGCTCTTTGTTCGTTTCTTTTTCTTCTTTTATATCGCCCCGCAATTCGTCCCGTAAATCGGATGCATCTTCGCGCCGCTCTTCGCGCATGCGCGCAAATTCCGAATCGTAAGCCTGCAGCCTCTTCATCCCGGCTGCAGATACAACAAAAAATATCGCTGCACCAAACAGGGGGAGGAGCACAGTCAGCAGATTTCGAAAATCAGCGCTTTCGCGCTTGGCCGCCTCCCCAAGACCAGGGACCATATTAATTATCCCCGCTTGGTGCAGATACAGAACGATAAATAGCCCCAGTGACATCACAGTGATGATCCAAGCCGTCAGCAACAACCCTTGCCGCAATAGAATCCAGCCGCCTTTGGAGAACGCAGCATCTCCGAACTCACGCCGCAATCTGGTCTCAAAATCCGCCTGCACCTCGTGCTGCTTCTGCGGGGGTGTCTTGGAAGACGTAGCGTGATCGGTAGCCATATGAATTTCCTTCTGAAAAGCCATTAGGTGGAGCCTAGGAGTATCCGTTTTTAGCGTCAACATGATTCAGCATTAGGTGGAGTTATCGCCCGCATCAATCTATCATTAATACTTCTGACAAATGCCCTCCGCCCAAATCACATGCGCAAATGAGCCGGAAACCCGCCCGCTTTGGTGGCCCATCATCCCCAAATCCGCCCCCATCGAATCCTGCGCCTTAAACAAGTTCGCAGGCGCGCTCTCCATAATGCTGGCATAATGAAACTCGTGCGCCGGTAGCCTGTGGCCATAAAACGGCCCCGCCAGCGCCTCCAGCATCCGATAGCCCAAATGCAGCTTAGGCGCGGCAAAACTGGTGCTCACGGGCAGCAACCCAAGCATCTTGTGGCGGTTGCCGCCTGCATCTTCCAACCCCTCGCCTAACACCATGTAGCCGCCACATTCGCCATAAATCAGGGCATTGCTTGCCCGCATTCCAGCTTTAAACCGCGTCGCGCGTGCCAGCCTCTCCGCGTGCAATTCAGGGTAACCCCCGGGCAAAAATACGGCATCGGCATCCGCCTGCGGTGCCTCATCCGCCAGCGGAGAAAAGAAACTAACCGCCGCCCCAGCGGCCCGCCAGCCCTCCAACATATGCGGGTAAACAAAGGCAAAAGCCTCATCCCGCGCCACAGCAATGCGCTGACCCAGTGGGGCAATGCGCGGCAAAGGCCCTGCGGCGGGCAGCGGCACAGCCAGTGCCACAAGCGCCGCAAGGTTCACCCCTTCAGCCACCACATCGGCTGCACCCTCAATGAAGCCCTCAAGCCCTGCATCTTCCTGCGCCTGCACCAGCCCGAGGTGGCGCGACCGCCGCTCCATCCGCGCGTCTCGCGGCACCGCGCCTAGCACCGGAATGCCGGATATCGCGCGTTCAATCATCATCCGATGCTTTTCCGAGCCAACCCTGTTCAAAATCACCCCCGCCACCCGCACGCCTTTACGAAACGAGGCCAACCCCGCCACCACAGCCGCCACCGTTTGCGCTTGCCGCGCCACATCCACCACCAGCACCACCGGCAGATCCAGCGCTTCAGCGAGGTCCGCCACAGAGCCTTTGCCCACCCCGTTTCCCGTCACGGGCGCGCCGTCAAACAGGCCCATCGCACCCTCAATCAGCAGCAATCCGGAGTGTTGGCGATGGGCCATAGCCCGTAGGGCCTCTGGCGGCATGGCCCAAGCATCAAGGTTTATACAAGACTTTCCGGTGGCGGCCGCGTGGAAGGCTGGGTCAATATAATCCGGCCCCGATTTGGCCGAGCAAATATCCACGCCCCGCCGCTTTAGCGCCCGCAGCAGCCCCAGCGTTACCACCGTTTTGCCAGCACCGGAGCTTGGCGCAGCAAGTATCAGCCCCTTTAAACCCATGCCATCTGCTCGCGCAGCAGGTTCCCCCGCCCGATGCTCACAATCGCGGGCGCGCCGATGCCGCTCTTTTCGATATCCGCCACTGCGCGCTCCAGCGTGGTGTCCAGCACCTGCATCTCCGGCAATGATGCCCTCATCACCACCGACACTGGCGTATCCGCCGCCAGCCCGCCTGCGATCAGCTTGCCTGAAATCTCGCCCATATGCCGCATCGCCATATAAAGTACGATCATCCCTGCGGCCTTGCCCACCGCCGCCCAGTCAATCCCCTCGGGCGAAAGCCCCGTATGGTCGTGCCCCGTCAGGAAAATCACGCTGGAATTTACATCCCGCGACGTCACCGGAATGCCCGCATAGGCCAGCCCGCCGATCCCCGCCGTAATGCCCGGAACAATCCGAAACCGCACCCCCGCCGCCACCAGCGCCAGCACTTCCTCGGCCCCACGGCCAAACATAAACGGGTCGCCGCCTTTCAGCCGCACCACCCGTTTGCCTGCCTTTGCTTCTGCGATCAGCCGCGCGTTAATCTCGGGTTGCTTGGGGGAAGGCTGCCCGCCGCGTTTGCCCAGCAACACCAGCTCTGCCCCCGCCGCATAGTCCAGCACCTCGGCGCTCACCAGCGCGTCATGCACCACCACATCGGCAGCTTTTAACGCCTCAACGGCGTGCAAGGTCAACAGCCCTGCATCGCCGGGGCCAGCCCCCACCAGCCACACTTCACCTTTGTTAAATTCCTTCATGCCTTCACCTTCGGGCGCAACACATGCGGGATGGCGGGGTCATAAAGCGCTGAGTCTTTAAAATCATCCGCCGCGTCCAGCGCAGGCCCAATAAACACCATTGCCGTGCGGGTTATTTTCTCATCCCGCACCAGCTTGTGAATGGTGGAAAGCGTGCCGCGAATTATTTTCTCGTCCGGCCAGCCCACACGGTAAGCCACCACCACGGCACAATCATCGCCATAAAACGGAGCCAACTGCCGCCGGATTTCACGCAGTGCCCGAATGCCCAGATGAATTACCAAAGTCGCCCCCGTGCGCCCAAAATTCTCCAGCGTTTCGCCCGCTGGCATATCGGTGGATTTCATCGAAACCCGCGTCAGCACAATACTTTGCGCCACCTCCGGAATCGTCAATTCCTGCCCCATCGCCGCCGCCGCCGCCGAATAGGCCGAAACGCCGGGCGTAATATCATAAGGAATCCCCGCCGCCTTCAGCCGCCGGATTTGCTCGGCAATTGCACCATAAAGCGCTGGGTCGCCGGAATGCACCCGCGCCACATCCTCGCCTCGCGCGTGTGCCGCCACAATCTCGCCGTGGGTGTCATCCAGCGTCATCGGCGCGGTATCCAGCACCCGCGCGCCCGAAGGCGCACAGGCCACCACGGCCTCGGGCACCAAGGAGCCAGCATACAAGCAAACCGGACACCCCTCAATCAGCCGCCGCCCCTTGATGGTAATCAAATCAGGGTCTCCCGGCCCCGCACCAATAAAATGCACTGTCATTCTCAATCCCTTTCACAAGCGCAAAGCGTGAAGCCGTGCGCGTCCCTCCCCTCGCTTGCGGGGGGAGGTTAGGAGGGGGGCTCTACGCCCGCGCCGCCAAATCCCCATCAATTTTCCGCGCATATCCGCGCGGCGTATACATCCTCGGCCCCTCGCCAAGCCGGGCCAGCCGTGAGTGGCTCGACCCAACAAGCACCACCGTCAGCATATCCACATCATCGACCTCAAGCGCGTCGAGCCGCACATAGCGCACCGCCTCGGTAGGCCGCCCGAGGTTGCTGGCCAGCATAACGGGGGTATCGGCGGGGCGATGGCCCAGCAAAATATCCCGCGCTTCGGCCAGCAAGGTGCGCCGCCGTTTCGACACCGGATTGTAGAATGCGATCACGAAATCGCCCTCGGCAGCAGCCTTGAGGCGCTTCACAATATCCGCCCTCGGCGTCAGCAAATCACTCAGGCTAATCGCACAAAAGTCATGCCCCAGCGGCGCACCCGCCCGTGCGGCGGCCCCTTGCAAGGCCGAAACGCCGGGGGTGGAAACCACCTCCACCCGCTTTGCTGCATCGCTTACACCTAGCGCCTCTGGCCCGCGATCCAGCAATTCAAACACCAGTGCCCCCATAGCATAAATCCCCGCATCCCCAGAGCAAATCAGCGCTACGTTATGGCCTTTGCCCGCTTGCTCCAGCGCATAACGGCAGCGGTCTTCCTCGCCGCCCAGCGGAAAATCGGTGCGCTTTTTGCCAGCGGCCAGTGGGCCGAGCAGGTCTATATAAAGCCCATAGCCCACCAGCTCTTGGGCCTGCGCTATCAGCATGGAAGCCTCGGGTGTGCGCCAGCTATGCTGCCCCGGGCCAATGCTAACGATGGAAAGCTTGCCGCGCGACCGGCCAGCCAATTCGGTAATTGGCGCTGGCGCGCGGGCCAAGGCACAGGTGGCATTCAGAGTTTTTTGCTTTTCAACGGCGAAAACCCCATCCGGCCCTGCAATGGCCAGCGCCGCCCCTTCGGCCACGCCGTGGCAGCCGACTTCGGCAAACACCACGTCTGACGGATTGGCCAGTCGCCCCGCCTCGGCTTCCAGCGCAGCGGCGGTAAACACCCGAAATGGTACGCCGAGCCGCTTGGCGGTTTCGATCATCGCAGGCTCATCACCCTTCAGGTCCAATGACGCCACACAGGCTATCGCTTCGGGGGCAATACTGGCGGCTTTCAGGCTGTCTTGCACAAGCGCCCACATCTCATCCACATCACAGCCGCGCGCACAGCCAAGCCCCAGCGCAAAGCGTTGTGGATGGTAGGCCAGCACCTGCGGCCCTGTTTGCACGGGCGCTTCGGAGGTCACCAGTTTTACCGGCCCCGCACCCGCCTCAAGGCCCCAGATATTTTCACCCTCGATGATCGGCTGTTGCCCGTTCAGCATCGCCATCATCACCGGCTTGGCATCTTCAGGGTTGGCCAGCCGCCAGCCCGCGGGCGGCTCGTCCAACGCAATGCCAAGGCTCACATCCCCCGCCGTGGTTACCGCCGCGTGGCTTTGCAGCGCCTCGGCAATGTGCTTGGCAAGGCGGTTGGCACCGTGGTGGCCACCCAGCAGCGGAATAACCGTAGAACCATCATCGGGAATGGCAATCACTGGCGGCTCGCTGCGCTTATCGGCCAGCACGGGGGCCACGGCGCGCACAAGGATGCCAGCCGCGCAAATGCCGATGATCGGGTGGCCCGCTTGAAAGAGCATACGGGCGTGGTCCAGCGCATTGGGGAAGAAGGCATCGGCCTTTTCCACGCGGTTTTCGCGGCCATGCACGGGGGCGCTCAAAGCCGCTGCCACGCGGTGGGCGGTGGCCTCTCCGGCGCGGGAAAGGCAGAGGACAATCGGGGTTAGCTCAGCCATGGGTCATCGCCTTTTGTGATCAGAATCATAGAGAAATACGGCGCGGGATCTGGCGCGCGCGCGAGCGGCAACACTTGCTGCGAGGGCAGGCTTGCGCGCGCAACGAAGGTGGCGCTTGCGGCGAGGCCCATATCGGTGAGCAGGGCGCGGATGCGGCCAAGGTGGCGGCCGACTTTCATGATCGCGATGGCGCCTGCGGCCTCGATTTTGGCTTGCATCTCGGCGCTTTCCAGCGGGCCGGGGATGATGGTCAGAACATCATTGCGGGCCGTGAGCGGGCGGCCAGCCACGGCGGCGCAGGTGGTCACAGAGGTCACTCCCGGCACCACTTCGACCTCATAGCTTTCAGCCAAGCGACTGAAAAGATACATGAAAGAGCCGTAGAAAAACGGGTCCCCCTCGCAGAGCACCACCACATCGCGGCCTGCATCGAGGTGCTCGGCAATGGCTGCCGCACCAATGTCATAAGCTGCTTGCGCTGGCCCACGTTCCACCGTCATCGGAATACGAATAACCAGTTCCTCGGCCGCCGCCGGAATGCTCCCCGCCGCGATTTCGCGCGCAAAACTCGCGCCGTTTTCCAGTGCCGGATAGGCCACCACTGCCGCGCTTGCTATCAGCCGATGCGCTTTGAGGGTCATCAATTCAGGATCTCCGGGGCCGAGGCCCACGCCTATAAGCTTACCTGTCATCGTTTGATCAAGCTCCATTGCACTACGGGGCGCAGCGGTTTCCAGCCGGTGAGCGGCCCTAGTCCCTCAGCGCGGCTGACAGAGATTTGCACAAGGTCTCCGCCGTGGGTTTTGTGCAGTTCCGCCAGCATGGCTTGGCTTTCCAGCGTAACCGCATTGGCGACCAGCCGCCCGAGGGGGCGCAGGGCTTGCCAGCAGGCGTCAAAGGTTTTTACGCTTAGCCCACCACCGATGAAAATCGCATCTGGAGCTTCCAACCCGCCAAGCGCCGCTGGCACCATGCCATCAACCAACTGCAATGAGGGCACGCCGAGCGCCAAGGCGTTTTCCGCCGCCATGGTCCGGCGGTCCGCCCGAGGCTCTATGCCGATAGCCTTGGAATACCGCGCCGCCCGCAGCCACTCGACTGCCACCGAGCCGCAGCCGGTGCCGACATCCCAAAGCAAGCCGCCGCGCATGGGGATGAGCTTGGCCAGCGTTGCCGCGCGCACCTCGCGCTTGGTCATGGTGCCATCATGGGTAAACACCTCGTCGGGCAGGCCCGGCACGCGCGGCAGCAGGGCTGCATTAGGTGCCGCAACGCACTCGACCGCGAGGGTGTTGAAGGCGGGCACATCGTGGCACCAGCTTTCCGCCAGCCCTTCAAACCGCGCTTCATCGGCACCGCCCATTGCGGCCAGCACCGTCATGCGCGATTGGCCAAAGCCGCGCTCGGTGAGGAAGGCGGCGATTTGCCCAGGCGTTTCCTCGCCCGTAGTCAGGATCAAGAGCCGCACATCGGGCTGGATAAACGCGATCATCTGCTCCACGGGGCGGCCATGCACGGTGAGGGTTTCAAGGTCCGCCATGCTCCAGCCCATACGGGCCGAGGCAAGTTGGAAGGCCGAGAGCTGCGGGTGAAACGTGATCTCAGACGGCGCAAAATGCCGCCCGATTTTGGCCCCGACGGAAAACCAGAGCGGGTCTCCGGTGGCCAGCACCACCACACGATGGCCTTTGCGCGCCTTCAACTCGCCGATAAGTGCGTCAAACGGCGAGGGCCAGCTCAGGGTTTCAGCCTTCGGGTTCACCGCCAGCACATGGTGGCGCGCCCCGCCGACGATCACTTCGGCCGCCTCTATTACGGCGCGGGTGGCAGGGGTTAGCCCGTCCATGCCGTCCTCGCCAATGCCGATAATATGTAACCATGCGTTGCTCATTTTACCTGCTCCTCCGGCAGCCCGGCCGCCATGGCGTTCACGGCTGCCGAGGCCATCGCCGAGCCGCCCCTACGGCCTTTCAGCGCCAGATATGGCACGCCGCGCACACCCAGAGCAAGCGCCGCCTTGCTTTCCGCCGCGCCAACAAACCCCACAGGAAAGCCCAGAATGGCAGCGGGTTTAGGCCAGCCGGCCTCCAGCTTTTCCAGCAGATGAAACAGCGCCGTGGGGGCATTGCCGATGGCCACCACGGCCCCCTCGATATGCGCCTGCCACAGCTCCACCGCCGCCGCCGAGCGGGTGGTGCCGAGGCGCTTGGCAAGGGCTGGCACGCTTGGGTCATTCAGCGTGACGATCACGCGGTTGCCCTTCAGGTAGCGGGTAATTACGCCTGCTTTTACCATTTCCACGTCACACAATATCGGTGCGCCCATGGTGATGGCGCGGTGGGCCGCCTTATAAACGCCTGCTGAAAACCGTAGGTCTGCAGGCAGGTCCACCATGCCGCAGGCGTGGATCAGCCGAATGGCGGTTGGATGCAGGTCTTTCGGCAACCCCGAGAGGTCCGCCTCGGCGCGCACCGTGGCAAAGGATTGCGCGTAGATCGCCGAGGGGTCTTTTTCGTAGCTCACTCTTTGAGCCGCTTGCGCACTGATTCCGGCCCGTGCGGGTGGTTGGCTTGCGGGTATTCGGGGTGGGAATGATCTTGGTGATGATGCCCATGATCGTGGTCATGTTCGTGGTGATGATGGTGATCGTGATGGTGGTCCATATCCAGCCGACACGCCCCGGTGCAGAAATCGTCACAGAGATCACAGTTTTCCACGGTGGCACCGGGGGCATTGGCGCCTTGGCCCTCTACATGGTGGTGGTGGCTTTCTTGCACTGCGCCCTGCTCGGCCTCAAAGCCCAGCACGGTTTTGCGATATTTGCACATGCCACAATTCATGTTGTTTTCACCGTCAAGGATTTCGCGCACCCGCTCGGCGAAGGTCTCGATGACCTTGGGGTGGTCGTTCAAGTAGCCCGCTTTGATGAAGGTGATTTCGGGATATTTGGCGGCGGCCTCATCGGTGAAGCCGTAAATCCGGTCGATCAGGACGCCTGCAAACAGGAAATACGGGAACAGGATCACGCGTTTGTAGCCCAGCTTGGCCACATGGTTAAGGCAGGGCTCCACCAACGGGAAAGTCACGCCGGAATAGCCGACTTCGGCCCAGCCAAAGCCCATGCCCTCTTGCAACAGCCGTGCCACTTTCGAGACGTTCGCATTCGCGTCGGGGTCCGACGCGCCACGGCCGATGACCACGAGGCAGGTATCGTGCAGGGGCAGCTCGCCATGCTCGGTGTTGGCCTTTTTCACAGCTTCATTTATGCGGTCGGCGGCAGCGTCGAGCATCTTCGGGTCCACCCCCAACTCGCGGCCATAGTCCACCTGCACGCCGTGCTTGGCGGCATAGGTGTTGAGCACCGTTGGGATGTCGTTCTTGGCATGCATCGCCGCAAACAGCATGCCGGGCACGGCGAGAATGCGATCACAGCCTGCATTGCGCAGGTTATCGAGGCCATCGCGCATCACCGGATTGGCGAATTCGAGGTAGCCGTAATCCACCGGCCAATCAGGAAAATGCGCCTTTAGCCCTTCGGCCACCTGCGCGAATTCGTCCACAGCTTTTTGGCTGCGGGAGCCATGCCCGCAGACCATCACACCAATTTTTGCCATGGGTCTAGCCTTTGAACGCGTTATATACGGCCATGCTCAGGCCAATGCCGAGAATCACCGTCAGCACCGACCAATGGGGCAGGTGGCCAAAGGCGCCAGCAGGGTGGGCCGCCGCAGGGGTGGCAAGGGCGGCGGCAAAAAATGCGAGCTTTTTCATGGGGTTTTTCCTTCAGTGTTAGCGAAGGAAACGCTTGTCTTTGACAGTTCCGGCCTAGGCCCCCGAGATGGGTCGACCCTTAGCCAGACGCGCTTCCAGCCTCGGAATGAGGCACCGTCTGTGGGGCGAATATAAGGGGGTGGCAAAGAGGGCGCAAGCGGGAAAACGCCGGGAGATCGCGCTTAACCGGAAGGGCGGAAACGAGGCGTTAAGCTAAGACCCGCAATGCGGGTTTTGCCAAACCATCCCCCTTTATTTGCCCCAACAGCCAAGCCTGAGGGCCCCATCATTTCACCACGCATCCAGTTCTGGTGCAGGCCGCTCTCGGCTTGGAACCATTGGCTGGGGAAGCGGAGAGCTATGGGGTTGCCGGAAGTGGCCAGCACCTCGCCGAAGGGTAAATACGTGGCTTCCCAAACCTTCGCCCCGCTCCCGTCCGTCGCAAACACAGGCCACCCGATGTGGTCCACCTGCACGCTGTCTTGATTCTATTCTTTAAATCGGGGGCACATCAGAACGAAATCTACTATAATCGTTGAATTGAATGACCAGCATTTGGCTGCTAGAGAGAATGCAATAGAACACGCACATGTCTTCCGAAGGTTCCGCTTTGTGGCGTAATTTAATAACATCCAAACTATTGTAATCGTCCCAAAAAATGTCCTCGATCATGTCCATAGCCCTAAAGGACAGATAGTTTTGCAGATCAGGAATGCTTTCCTCTTTTACCCGTTTTGAATCCTGTATGGCAAAGGCACCAATGCATTTGTCCAATTCATGAAGACCACCCTTAAGCGCCTCGGGAGGATCAAATTGAAACTCGAACTGCCCAGAAAAGTATCCATTGATCAACTCGCCTGCTGAAAGGCTTTGCTCCCCCCGCTCAAGAAGGTAAGCTGCGCCTTCATACTGCCTCATATTGCCTGAAAAAGCAGAAAGCCCGTATAGGAACCCACTTAGCCTAGAAGCATTTTCAAGTTGTGATTTTTCTCTCATTTTTTACTCCGTAGGGCAATCTCCGCCGCAAACTATTCTATAGTGATCTTCAAGCCGCTTCAACGTGCTGTTAACCCTCGCAAGTCGTTGTAGGTGGCCACCTATAGAATCACTACGATAACTAAGATCAGTAGTACGCCATGCGCTCATAGCGCGCAGGATATTGATAGCTCGCTTGAGGCGCAAACAATACGCATCGTCACCAAAAGGATCGGGGACAAAGCCAAGCGCATCATTTTCATCGGGCTTGCTATAGGGGCTTTGCGTGGTTGCATTTCCACCTTGGGAGAAATACCGATCAAGATCCCTTGCTAAATCTAGCGCTGTCGGTCCAATGTAGACTGCGCTACCGCCAAGAGCGCCGACTTCCATTCCAGCAGCTACTCCGTATCCGCCGGGGCCACCCCCACCGACACGATCCATGAACTCCTCTCCCCTCGGGTCTACATACCTTAGCGGGTTCTGCCGAGCATAGCCATAAACGCTCGCCCCGTCTACCAGCCCGAGCGGGTCGGCTTGCATATACCGCCCCGTCGTCGGGTCATAATCCCGCATCCAGTTCTGGTGCAGGCCGCTCTAGGCTTGGAACCATTGGCCCACTGCCGTGGCAGCGTGTTGTTAAACACGCGAGAGCGGGGGGAAGCGGAGCTGCAGGGCGGGGGCCGTCCGGGTGGGGGTGGTGGCGCGCCGGGGGTGCTGAAGCTGCCCCATGTGGCCAGCATACCGCCGAAGGGTAAATGCGTGGCGGTTGCTCGCGGAATGATTTCAAGCGTTTGGCTAAATGTCTGGCTAGGACTTATCCTTCAAGTAGGCCTCCCACAGATCAGGCCGCCGCGCCTTGGTAATCGTCTCGCTCTGCTCCTGCCGCCACGCGGCTACTTTACCGTGGTGGCCCGAGGTCAGCACGTCTGGGATCGTCCGGCCCTCCCACTCGGCGGGGCGAGTATACTGTGGGTGTTCCAACAGCCCCGCCGAGAAGCTTTCCTCCTCGGTGCTTTCCGCGTTGCCAAGCACCTTGGGCAGCAGGCGCACGGTGGCATCTATCAGGGCTTGGGCGGCAATTTCTCCGCCTGTCAGCACAAAATCGCCCAGCGAAACCTCTTCTACTTGGCGGGCCTCTAGCACGCGCTCGTCCACCCCTTCAAAGCGCCCGCATAGCAGGGTTATGCCGCGGGCCTCACTAAAGCGCCGGGCCATGGCTTGGGTGAAGGGTTTGCCGCGCGGGGAAAGGTAAACCACCGGCCAATCGGCGCGGCTGTGGCCTTTATCGGCAAAATCAATCGCGCGGCCCACCACATCGGCCCGCAGCACCATGCCGGCGCCGCCGCCCGCAGGGGTGTCATCCACGTTGCGGTGCTTGCCACGGGCAAACATGCGGATGTCAATCGGCTCCAACCCCCACAAGCCCTCGTTTAGCGCGCGGCCCGTAAGCGAGTGGCCAAGGATGCCGGGGAACATATCGGGGTAGAGCGTCAGCACCTTAGCCTTCCATGCCCCCGCGAGGTCCGGGGTGTCTTGCAGCAGAGCGCGGGGCTTACGGGTGGCTTCGATATTCAAGCGACCGTGGGATTTGGCAGGGGTTGGCATTTGGCAAAGCCTTTGCGAAGGTGGTTTTTAGGCTCTATAGCGAAAAACCGGAGGTCATTCCATGCAAAACCTTAAAGGCCTGTCAGAGGTCGCGAGCGGCTATGACGGCATTCTGTTTGATATCTTCGGGGTGATCCATAATGGCGTGGCCTGTTTTGACGGGGCGGTTGCAGCGCTGGAAGGTTTGCGGGCGGCGGGCACGCCCTATGCCTTCCTCTCAAACATGCCGTTGCGGGCAGAACGCGTGGCCGAATCGCTAATGCGGCGCGGAGTGCCAGAAGGGCTGGTTGGGCAAGCGATCACCTCGGGCGAAGCGGTGTTTCAGGCGCTCAGCGCAGGCGGGTTTGGGCAGGCTTATGTTTTTCAAGGCCCCGAGAGCACACGCGGGATCGTGCCTGCGGGCTATGTTGAAGCCCCCGTTGAGGACGCCGATTTTGTGCTGGTCAGCGGCATTGGCGATGAAGAAGGGCCAGCGGATTATGCTGATCTGCTTGAAACCGCATTGGCGCGAAACCTGCCGATGCTCTGCGCCAACCCAGACCTTAGGGTCGGCCATGGAGAAAGAGTGGTCAACTGTGCGGGGCTGTTGGTGGATGCTTACGCGCGCATGGGTGGTGATGCCCGCTGGATGGGCAAGCCCCATAAGGTGGTGTTTGATATGGCCCGCGATATGCTCGGCGGCAAGCTCCTGATGGTCGGTGATTCGCTGCGCACAGATATCGCGGGCGCGCAGGCGGCGGGGCTGGATACGCTGTTTATAAAGAGCGGTATCCATGCAGGGGCCAGCACCGCGCTGTTTGAGGAAGAGGGGGTTTCCCCGAACTATACCTTGCCGCAGTTGCGCTGGTAGGCCGTGCGGGCCTTAGGCAAAGGCGGCCTCTAGCGCGATTTCGACCATGTCGCCAAAGCTTTGCTCGCGCTGGTCAGAGGGCAGGGCCTCTCCTGTGAGCAGGTGGTCAGAGATCGTCATAACCCCAAGCGCGCGGCAGCCGTAGCGGGCGGCGAGGGTGTAAAGCTCGGCGGCTTCCATTTCCACTGCCATAATGCCGTGGCGCTGCATTTGCTCGTTGAGGTCGGGGCGCTCGTCATAAAACGTGTTGCTGGAATAAATGCTGCCCACATGGGTCGGGATGTTTTTACTTTGCGCCGCCTTATGCGCCGCAGCCAGCAGGGTAAAATCAGCGGTGGGCGCAAAGTTAAGCTCTTTGAACATGCCTTCCGAGGGGGTTGAAAGCGTGGTGGCACTCATCGCCAACACCACATCGCGCACCTTAATGCTTTCCTGCATGGCTCCCGCCGAGCCGATGCGGATTAAGGTTTTGGCATCATAATCGCGGATAAGCTCGTTGACGTAAATCGAGAGCGACGGCATGCCCATACCAGTGCCATGCGCCGTTACACGGTTGCCCTTATAGCTGCCCGTAAAGCCCAGCATGCCACGCACTTCGTTCACCAAAACAGCGTTTTCCAGAAAGGTCTCCGCCACCCATTTTGCGCGGTAAGGGTCGCCCGGCAGCAATACGGTTTCAGCAATATCGCCAGCCTTGGCACCAATATGGACAGTCATGGTCTTTCCTCTCGTTTTGCGACATTCTGACCCAAACGAGAGCAGGCTTCCAGCGCTAATTCGGGCTTTGTGTTAACGAGATGACATCGCGCATGATTTGGTTAAGGTCAAAATCTTTCGGCGTATAGACGCGGGCAATGCCGAGGGCGCGCAGGGTTTTGGCGTCGCTGTCAGGGATGATCCCGCCAACGATTACAGGGATATTAAGCCCTGCGTCTTCCATTCGTGCCATCGTTTCCTGCACCAGCGGCACATGCGAGCCGCTGAGAATGCTCAATCCCATGATATGCACCCTCTCCTGCTTTGCGGTCTCCACCAGCGCCTCCGGCATCATCCGAATGCCCTCATAAAATACCTTCATGCCGCAATCCCGCGCCCGCACTGCGATCTGCTCGGCGCCGTTGGAGTGGCC
The DNA here is from genome assembly GCA_024279075.1 of Alphaproteobacteria bacterium. Classification (GTDB taxonomy): domain Bacteria; phylum Pseudomonadota; class Alphaproteobacteria; order Rhodobacterales; family Rhodobacteraceae; genus UBA3077. The sequence goes on from JAJRRX010000044.1 coordinate 16,082, forward strand.
ATCCAGTCCCGGTTTGCCAACCAGAAAGCGCAGCGGCTCTTTGAGTTTGGCAGAGGCGGCGCGCACCTCGGCCTGAATATCCTCCAGCCCCGTGGTGTCATTGGCCATGGCCATACTCACACCAGTAGGCGCGCGGTATTCGCCAAACGCCTTCCGCATAGCCTCGCCCCACTCGCCCGTGGTTACGCCCGCTTTGGCGCAGGCAATAGAAGGCGGCATGATGCTATCGCCGTTTTTGGCTGCCGCATGCAGGGCTTTCAGGCTGGCCTCCACCGCCGCGCTATCGCGCGCTTCCCGCCATACGTTCAGCGCATCAATCTGTTCTTGCTCAACCTTCGGGTCGACCACCATAATCTCCTTGTCGCCGCCCGTCAGCGGGCTAGGTTCTCCGGCCTCAAAGCGGTTCACCCCCACCACCATGGTATCGCCTGACTCAATCCGCCCGAGCCGTGCGGCATTGGCTTGCACAAGGCTGGTTTTCATATATTCAATCGCCGCCACCGCGCCGCCCATTTTATCAATCTGGGCGATCTCGTCGCGGGCCTGCTGCTTGAGCGCCTCCACCTTGCGGTCCACTGCTGGATTGCCGTCAAACAGGTCGTCATATTCCAGAAGATCGGTTTCATACGCCATGATCTGCTGCATGCGGAGCGACCATTGCTGGTCCCACGGGCGCGGCAGGCCGAGGGCCTCGTTCCATGCGGGCAGCTGCACAGCGCGGGCGCGGGCTTTTTTGGACAGGGTAACCGCCAGCATTTCGATGAGTATCCGGTAAACATTGTTTTCCGGCTGCTGCTCGGTCAGCCCCAGCGAGTTCACCTGCACCCCGTAGCGAAAGCGCCGCTGCTTGGGGTCGGCCACGCCGTAGCGCTGCTCGCAAATCTCGTCCCACAGGTCCACAAACGCTCGCATTTTGCACATCTCGGTGACAAAGCGGATGCCAGCATTCACGAAAAACGAGATCCGCGCCACGACCGCCGGAAAATCCGCTTCCGGCACCTGCCCGCGCACTTGGTCCAGCACGGCAATGGCGGTGGTCAGGGCAAAAGCCAACTCTTGCTCCGGCGTCGCGCCTGCCTCTTGCAGGTGGTAGGAGCACACGTTCATCGGGTTCCATTTGGGCAGCTCGCCATAGCAATATTTGGCTATATCGCCGATCAGCTTCAGGCTCGGGGCAGGGGGGAAGATATAGGTGCCACGGCTCAGATATTCCTTGATAATATCGTTTTGCACCGTGCCTTTAAGCGCCGCCACATCGGCCCCCTGCTCCTCGGCCACCGCGATATAAAGCGCGAGCTGCCACGCCGCTGTGGCGTTGATGGTCATCGAGGTGTTCATTTGGTCGAGCGGGATATCCTGAAACAGCCGCCGCATATCACCCAGATGGGAAATCGGCACGCCGACCTTGCCAACCTCGCCGCGCGCCAGAATATGGTCGCTATCATACCCCGTTTGGGTGGGCAGATCAAAGGCCACCGAAAGCCCCGTTTGCCCCTTCGCAAGGTTCTCACGGTAAAGCGCATTCGAGGCGCTGGCGGTCGAGTGGCCCGCATAGGTGCGGAAAAGCCAAGGGCGGTCTTTTTTGGGCATATCTATCTCCGGTTTACCGCTTTATTGCACTGCAACAAAATTTGCGCAAGCAATATTGTGTCTGAAACCCGCCGCAATGCGGAAGATAATAACGCGCTTACCCCTAGCCATGGGCGGCGGGGGCTGTAAGCTACGTTGATGGGTGGAACGATTGAAATTCCTATTTGGCTGGCGGTGCTGGCAGGGCTTTTTGCATTGGTGGCAGTGCTGGATAAGCTGCTGCTGCCCTCGGTGCGCTGGTATTTTCACAAGCGCTTTAACCGCGCGGTGGAGAGGCTGAACACCAAGCTCCAGCTTAAAATCGAGCCGTTTAAGCTGACCCGCCGCAAGGTATTGATTGATCGCCTCTCGCATGATCCGGTGATTATGGAGGCCATCGCCAAGGAGGCTGCTGATAGTGGCACACCCCCCGAGGTGCTGGCCGAAAAGGCGCACAAATACGCCCGCGAGATCGTACCGCATTTCTCGGCCTTTGCCTATTTCGGCTTTGCCGCAAAGGCGGCGCGCTGGCTTTCTCAATCGCTTTACCGCGTGCGGGTGGGCACGCTGGACGAGGCAGGCATGGCCAAGGTGGGGCCGGACTCCACCGTGGTTTTTGTGATGAACCACCGCTCTAATATGGATTATGTGCTCGTCACTTACCTCGCGGCGGAGCGCTCGGCGCTGTCTTATGCGGTGGGCGAGTGGGCGCGGGTGTGGCCACTTCAAGGATTTATCCGCTCGATGGGGGCGTATTTTATCCGCCGCAAATCCCGTAATTCGCTCTATCGCTGCGTGCTGGCGCGCTATGTGCAAATGGCGACAGAGGGCGGTGTGGCGCAGGCGATATTCCCCGAAGGCGGCCTTTCGCGCACTGGCAAATTAGGCGAGGCCAAGCTCGGGTTGTTGAGCTATATCGTGAAGGGGTTTAATGCGGACGGCGCGCGGGATGTGGTGTTTGTGCCGGTGGGCCTGAACTATGACCGCGTGCTGGAAGACCGCGTGCTGCTGGCGGCGCGCGGCGAGGGTAAGCCCAAGTTCAGCTCTGGGCCGATGGCGGTGCTGCGCTTTATTCGACATCAGATCTGGCTGCGGATCACCGGCAAATATCATCGCTTTGGCTATGCCTGCGTCAGCTTCGGGTCTCCGGTTTCGCTCAAGGGCTATCTCGCGGCGCATGAAGGCGCGCTTGAGGAACAGATTGCGGCGCTGGGGGCGAACCTTATGGAGGATATCGGGAGGGTCGTGCCCGTGCTACCGGTCTCGCTGATTGCCTCGATCATGTTGGAGGCGGGGAGCCTGAGCAAGATCGGCGTGAAGGGCGCGGCGCATCGGCGGCTTAAGGGTTACGCGGCGCGGGGCGTTTACAGCCACATTCCGCGCGAAGATGAGGATTATGCGGTGGATGTGGGCCTGCGGATGCTGGAAATGCGCCATATTTTGAGCGAGGATGACGGGGTTTACACCGTGGTTGATGAAAACCGCGAGGTGCTGGAATATTACGCCAATGCGATTGCGCATCTGGGGTGAATGGTGCGGCGCACAAAAAGAGGTTGCGCGAGTCGGGTTAAAATGTCATTACAAAAACAGGACTATTTGCGCAACATTGTTGCGCGCTGATTTGTAAAGGACAGGCCCATGACAGACCTAAAAGACCTCTATAACATCGGGGAAATCCCGCCTCTTGGCCATGTGCCCAAGCAAATGCATGCATGGGTGATCCGGCGCGAGCGCCACGGCGACCCCGACAAAAGTTTCCAGCTTGAAGTAGTGGATACCCCGACGCTCGACAGCCACGAAGTGCTGATCTTGGTGATGGCGGCAGGCGTGAACTATAACGGTGTGTGGGCGGGGCTTGGCACGCCGATCTCGCCTTTTGACATCCACAAACAGCCTTACCACATTGCTGGCTCTGATGCCTCGGGCGTGATCTGGGCTGTGGGGGACCGTGTGAAGCGCTGGAAGGTCGGCGACGAGGTGGTGGTTCATTGCAACCAAGATGATGGCGACGATGAGGAGTGCAATGGCGGCGACCCGCTGTTTTCGGAATCCCAGCGGATTTGGGGCTATGAAACACCGGACGGGGCCTTTGGCCAGTTTACCCGCGTGCAATCCCAGCAGCTTATGAAGCGGCCCAAGCACCTGACATGGGAGGAGAGCGCCTGCTACACGCTGACGCTGGCTACGGCTTATCGGATGCTGTTTGGCCACCGCCCGCACACGCTGAAACCGGGGCAGAATGTGCTGGTGTGGGGGGCGTCTGGCGGGCTGGGCAGCTTTGCCATTCAGCTGATTAACACCGCCGGTGCCAATGCGATTGGTGTGATTTCGGACGAAAGCAAGCGCGAGTTTGTGCTCGGGCTTGGTGCCAAGGGCGTGATCAACCGCAAAGACTTTAACTGCTGGGGCGCACTGCCGGAGGTGAACTCGGACGCCTACAAAACGTGGTTTGGCGAGGTGCGCAAGTTTGGCAAGGCGATTTGGGAGATCACCGGCAAGGGCAATAACGTCGATATCGTGTTTGAGCACCCCGGCGAGGCGACCTTTCCGGTGTCCACCTTCGTGGCTAAGCGCGGTGGGATGATCGTGATTTGTGCGGGCACTACCGGCTATAACTTGACGATGGATGCGCGCTATGTCTGGATGCACCAAAAGCGCGTGCAAGGCAGCCACTTTGCCAACCTCAAGCAGGCAAGCTCGGCTAACCAGCTCATGCTTGAACGGCGGATTGACCCTTGTATGTCTGAAGTGTTCCCTTGGGCCGAAATTCCGGATGCCCATACCAAGATGCTACGAAACGAGCATAAGCCCGGTAATATGGCGGTTATGGTGAATGCGCCGGTGGCGGGATTAAGGACGCTGGAAGACGTATATGATTCGCAAACTGGTTAAAATCGGTTAATGATTCGCAAAACCTCTCAAAGAATTTCGCGCCGAATTTCGCGAAATTCAATCAATTCAAAGGGTTTAGCCCCCTAGCCTCGCTATTTTGGGGGAATACCCAGCCCTATATATTTATGACATATTAATAGAAACACGGCGGCAATACTCACACTAACCAAATGGCGGACCTTGAAAAAACCTTAGCGAGTGATACAGTGAAACAAGACTGGATGATCGATGTTCTGGCAGACCTTCGGGCCTGCGCTTTGAACAATGAAATGACGAAGTTGGCTGAGCATCTTGATGATGCAATTCTTGTGGCTGCTTCCGAGCTTACGCGTGCATCCGGTCGAGAAGCTGGCTTAGGTGGATGCTGTGACGAAGTTGGAGACGTTTCTGGACGCTCTGGAAAGAAGCCAAACGCCCGATGACATTCAGTCTTCGGTAGAGGCTCTTCGTGACTCGTACGGTATCTCAAACGCGGTCTATCATGCGGTCAATCTGGATGGTTCTCCTTATGCTGCCCTTACCTATTCTCAAGACTGGCTTGATCACTATCAAGAGCAAAAATATGTGCGCGTGGATCCGGTGGTCCGCGGTGCGTTTCAGCATTTTCACCCCCAAGACTGGAAGCGGCTTGATTGGTCCAATCGTGGTAGCCGCGAGTTTTTGGGCGAGGCGATCGGGGCGGGCATTGGCAACCAAGGGCTTTCCATTCCCATTCGCGGCCCCAACGGGCAATTTGCGCTTTTCACCGTTAATGATGATGCAAGCGATGCTGAATGGGGCCAGTTCATCAAGGAATGTCAAAGAGATATGATGTTAATATCTCATTTCATCCATAAACAAGTAGTAGGTATCGTTTGCCCAGAGGGCGAGCGCGACCTGCCGAAACTTTCCCCCCGAGAAATTGACACGCTTAAGTATCTTTCGCTTGGCCTGAGCCGTGGCCAAATCTCGGATAAGCTGAAGATCTCGGAGCACACGCTGCGGGTTTATATCGATTCGGCGCGCCACAAGCTTGGCGCGCTCAATACCATCCATGCGGTGGCGACAGCCTTTAGCCGGGGGTTAATTTCATACTAATTTTCAATTATTATGTGATCCGGCGGTTTACCTGTATTTTTGTTAAGAATTTGTTAACGAGTTGAACGCATCACGTTGATGCTATTTTTCTACGGAGACAAAACATGATTAAATATATCTATGCAGATGCAATGGACGCCTTCCCGAAGCTTAAAGAAACGATGTTTAAGGACCGCGCTTGGCAGTTCAAAGAGCGCCTTGGGTGGGATGTAAATGTCGATGAAACCGGTTACGAGTCAGATGAATATGACGAGATTAACCCGCTTTACGTGATTTTCGAGCTGCCCGATGGCAGCCACGGTGGTTCTATGCGCATTTTGCCAACCACGGGGCAAACTATGGTCAATGACCACTTCCTTGACCTCACAGACGGCGTGCAAATTTCCAGCCCGCTGATCTGGGAATGCACCCGTTTTTGCCTGTCGCCAAATGCAGGCAAACTCGCTGGCAAAGCTGCCTCGGCCCTGATGCTGGCAGGCTGTGAGCTTGGCGTGCGCTTTGGGCTTGAGAACTCGGTTGGTGTTTTTGATGCGCGCATGGTGCACATTTATCGCCGCATTGGTTGGGCACCAGAAATTCTGGGCACATCTGGCAAGGGCAAAGACGCGGTGAGTGTTGGCCTTTGGGAGATCAACGAAGAGTCAAAACAGCAAATATGCGCCAAGTCTGGCATCGCGCCGGAAGAGGCCGAAGCATGGTTTGATGCCTCCTTCCCAGTTGATGACAGCTTTGACGCCATGGTGGCTTAAAGGCGCTGGTGGAAGGCGATTGAAGGCGTTATGATTCCGGTGTAATCGCACCGGAGCCGCCATGATATTGTCTGACGATCAGGCCGAAGCCTATGACACCATTGCTGGTGAGCTGAAAAAGGCGGGGGTGGACCTCGA